>CAYZNA010000164.1:0-7810 GCA_964478665.1 uncultured Anaerolineales bacterium | reverse complement strand
TTCCTCCTTCCTCCTTCCTCCTTCCTCCTTCCTTCTTCCTCCCCCCTTCCCCCCCATGAACCTCCTCTCCCACGAAACCTCCCCCTACCTGCTACAACACAAAGCCAACCCCGTGGACTGGTATCCGTGGGGCGAAGAGGCCCTGGCGCGGGCAAAAGCCGAGGACAAACCCATCTTCCTCAGCATTGGCTACGCCGCCTGCCACTGGTGTCACGTGATGGCCCACGAAAGCTTTGAAAACGAGCAGATCGCGCGGCTGATGAACGAACACTTCGTGTGCATCAAAGTGGACCGCGAGGAGCGCCCCGACCTCGACTCGATCTACATGAGCGCGGTGGTCGCCCTGACCGGCCACGGCGGCTGGCCGATGAGCGTGTGGCTGACGCCGGAGGGGGTGCCCTTCTACGGCGGCACCTACTACCCGCCCACCCCGCGCCACGGCCTGCCCTCGTTTCCACAGGTGCTGCAAAGCATTGCCGAGGCGTGGAAAGCGCGCCGGGCGCAGGTGGATGCTGACGGCCAGCGCGTGCTGGATTATCTGCAGGAGGCTGCCGGGGCGGGAACCGGGTCCGGGGGCGGGGAGCTGGCCCCCGGGGTGCTGGGCGGCGCGGTGCTGGGCATCTGGCAGGGGTTCGATTGGCGAAATCACGGCTGGGGGCAGGCGCCCAGGTTCCCGCAGCCGATGACGATCGAATTCCTGCTGCGCTACCACCTGCTGGCCGGGGACCCGCTGGCGCTGGAGATGGCGGTCAAATCGCTGCACGCCATGGCGCGCGGCGGCATGTACGACCAGGTCGGCGGCGGCTTTCATCGCTATTCGGTGGACGCGAGCTGGTTGGTGCCGCACTTTGAGAAGATGCTGTACGACAACAGCCAACTGGCCCGCGCCTACCTGCACGCCTGGGGGGCCACCGGCGACCCCGAATTCCGCCGGGTGTGCGAGGAGATTCTGGATTACGTGGCGCGCGAGATGACCGACCCGCAGGGCGGCTTCTATGCCACCCAGGACGCCGACTCGGAGGGCGAGGAGGGCAAGTTCTTCCTGTGGACGCCGGCCGAGCTGCGCGCCGCCCTCGGTCCGCAGGATGCGGAGTTCGCCATTCAGGCCTACGGCGTGACCGAGCGCGGCAACTTCGAGGGCAAGAACATCCTGCACCGCCCGGCCGGCGTGGACGCGCTGGCCCGGCAGACCGGTTTGCCGGTCGAAGAATTCAACGCCCGCCTCAGCACCCTGCGCTCCACGCTCTACGCAGCACGCTCCACGCGCACGCACCCCGGCCTCGACGACAAAGTGCTGGCCGGCTGGAACGGGTTGATGCTGGCCGCCTTTGCCGAGGCCGCTCGGGCCTTCGGGCGCGACGATTACCGGGGCATTGCCGTGCGCAACGCCGGGTTTGTGCTGGGACAGATGCGCACCCCGGCCGGGCGGCTGCACCGGAGCTGGCGTCACGGCAAGGCCAGACTGAACGCCTACCTTGAGGACTACAGCTACCTGATCGAAGGGCTGCTGTGCCTGTACGAAACCAGCTTCGATCCGCGCTGGTATCGGGGGGCGGTGGAACTGGCGGAAGCCATGCTGGCGCACTTCGCCGCCCCGGACGGCGGATTCTACGATACCAGCGACGACCACGAGGCGCTGGTCACCCGCCCGCGCGACTTGCAGGACAACGCCACCCCCTCCGGCAACGCCATGGCCGCCACCGCCCTGCTGCGGCTGGCAGCCCTCTCCGGCGAGGGGCGCTACGCCCGGGCCGCGGAAGATGCCCTGCGGCTGGCAGTCTCGGCGCTGCCCCGGCACCCGACCGCCTTCGCGCAATGGCTGGTAGCCCTCACCTTCTATCTGGGAAGCCCGGTGGAGATTGCGATCGTGGGGGAGCCGGGCGCGGAGGACACGCGGGCGCTGCTGGCCGAGGCCGCGCGCGGCTTCCGCCCGTTTCAAGTGCTGGCCGTCGCCCCGGACGGCAGCAGCCCGGTCCCGCTGCTGGCCGGGCGCTCGCGTGTGGCGGGCAAGGCCACCGCCTACGTCTGCCAGAACTTCGCCTGCCGCCTGCCGGTGACTGACCCGGCGGCGCTGGCCGGGCAGTTGCGCGAGAGGGTGTAAAATAGCCAGCGTGAAACCCGCCCAACTTTCGCGCCTGAAACCTGACGAGCGCAGAGCCGTGGAGGCCTTTATCGAATCACTGCGGCGTGAGTTCGACGGCCACCTGCTGCTGCTGGCCCTTTTCGGTTCCAGAGCGCGCGGCGACGACGACCCCGACTCCGACCTGGATTTCATCACGGTCACAGACACCGAGGCGGATGAACTGCGCGCGCACCTGAACGGGCTGGCGAGCGACGTGGGGCTGGAACACAACCTGCTGCTGAACGCCCTGCTGTTCAGCCGCCAGCGCTGGGCCGACCTGGCCCGGCGTCGGGCCGCCTTCTGGCAGAATGCCCAGCGGGACGGACTGCTGCTGCTGCGCTCCTCAACCCTGCCGGACTCGCTGGTCAACCCCGAGCCGGAGGAGGAAAGCCGTATGCCCGACCATCGCCCGGAAGTCCTCGCCTACATCGAAGCCGCCCGCGAAGCGCTGAAAAGCGCCGAGAACAACATGCTATCGGGCGATTACCGTGTTGTCGCCAACCGCGCCTATTATGCCGTGTTTTACGCCGCCAACGCCCTCATGGCAACCCAGGGCCTGCAGCGCAGCAAACACTCTGCCGTCCGCTCCCTGTTCAGCGAGAAGTTCGTCAAGCCGGGCAAAATTGAGCCTGCTTACAGCAAAGACTATGACGAGACCATGCGGCGGCGCGAGGCCAGTGACTACGACATGACAGTTCAGGTCAGCGCCGACTTCGCCCGCGGCGGGCTGGAAGCCGCCCGGCGGGTCGTTGCCCGCGTGGAACACTACCTGAGCGAAAATGGCTTTCTAACCGCATAACCAGGAGGACCCGGCGGCGATTTCTGTATCCAGTGACTTCCCCGTCTTGTACTGCTCGGCCTTCAATTCACCCAACCCAGAAAGGATTCTCCGGTGCGCAAATCCATTCCGTTCCTCGTCCTGGCCCTCGTCCTGGCCCTGCTTCTCTCCCCCGCGCTGCAGGCGCGCGCCGACCAGCCAGTTACCCTGATCGAGATCAGCACCGACCCGTACACCAACCCGGACAGCCAGCACCAGACTCAGGTAGAGCCGGACAACTTCGCCTATGGCAATACCATCGTTGCCACCTTCCAGAGCGGCCGCTTTTACGACGGCGGCGCCTCCAACGTGGGCTGGTCCACCTCGCAGGATGGCGGGGTCACGTGGACCGATGGCTTTCTGCCCGGCACCACGGTGTACGCCAGCCCGCCCGGCGCGTACGACCGGGTGAGCGATCCCGCCGCGGCCTACGATGCAAAACACGGGGTGTGGATGGTCTCCACGCTGGCGATCACCGGCAGCACCGGCGTGGCCGTGCTGGTCAGCCGCTCCACCGACGGCGGGCTGACGTGGGGCAACCCGGTGGTGGTCTCTTCCAAGCCGGGCGGCTTTTACGACAAGAACTGGATCACCTGCGACAACTGGCCTATCAGCCCGCACTACGGCAACTGCTACACGACCTGGGATGACGCCTACCAGGGCAACAAGTTCTATATGAGCACCTCCAGCGACGGCGGCTTGACCTGGGGGGCGAAGAAGTCCCCGTCGGGCAGCGGCGGCCTGGGCGGGCTGCCGGTGGTGCGGCCCAACGGGCTGGTGATCGTGCCAGCGTGGGGCCTCTCCAACCAGATCATCATCTTTGGTTCTATCAACGGCGGGAACTCGTGGAGCCGGACAAAGGTGGTCTCCAACATCAGCCAGCACAATGTGGCCGGCGGCCTGCGCGCTTCCTTCGCCCTGCCCTCGGTGGAGGCCGACAGCCCGGGCAGGCTGTACATGGTGTGGAACGACTGCCGCTTCCGCTCGGGTTGCTCCTCCAACGACATTGTGCTGACCACCTCCAACAACGGCATCCGCTGGTCGCCGGTGGCGCGCATCCCGATTGACCCGACGGACAGCGGGGTGGATCACTTCATCCCCGGTATTGCCGCCACCGGGAACGGCAAGCTGGGGGTGACCTATTACTTCTACCCCAACGCCAACTGCAGCTTCTCCACCTGCCAACTGTACGTGGGTTTCATCTCCTCCAACGACGGCGGAGCCACGTGGAGCGCCCCGGAAACCCTGGCCGGGCCGATGTCGTTGAGCTGGATCGCTAACACCAGCCAGGGCCGCATGGTGGGGGACTATATCTCGACCTCCTTCGCTGGAAACAACGCCGCGCCGGCCTTCTCGCTGGCCAGCGCCCCGGTGGGCGGTGTCTTCAAGCAAGCCACCTGGACCGCCACCGGGCTGCCGGTGACCGGGGATCAGTCCTATCCGCTGCGCGTGGTGAACGACCCGGTGCTGTTCTTCGGGAGCGAGCGCCCCATCCCGGCCGGGCCGGTGATCACACCGTAGCACCACCCTCACATGTCGCTTAATGACAGGGCGGCCCGCATTTCAGCGGGCCGCCCTGTCTGGCGATAACTGCTTTTCCAGCACCCAGCACGGCTCGCGCATATCGCGGCGCTGCCCGCGGTGATCCACATACGACCAGCGCCCGGCATCCTCCCTGATAACGGCATAGCCCCAACCTTCATAGATGCGGCGGGCGGCCTCGTTGGTTTTGGCTACCGCAATGATGGCGGTGCTGAAGCCCAGCGCACGCAGCCGCGCCTCGGCGGCCGCCATCAGTTGCGAGCCAATCCCCTGGCCCTGATGGTCGGGCTTGACCCGCAGCGCGTACAGGTAGCCCCGCCTCGCCCCGTCGGCGAACTCCGGTTCTGTGCTGCGAAGCTGCACGAACACCTGCCCCACGATTTCCCTGCCCATCTCAGCCACCAGCATCAGCCGGCGGCCGGCGCGCGCTTCATCGAAGGTCTGGCGGAACACGCGCCGGTAGTGGGTGTACCGCCCTCCCCATTCCAGCGCCGGCAGGTCTTTGTGGGTGAGGTCACGGATGAGGAGGGCGGGCATGGGGAGTGTGGAGTGGGGATTGGAGATTGGAGATTGGAGATTGGGGACTGGCCCCGGCAATCAGGCGGTTGAGGAGGGCAGCTTCGCCGGCCGGGTCGCTGATCTGGCCATCCAGCTAGGCGTCGCGCAGGGCGCGCAGGATGTGGCCAAAGACCGGGCCGGGGGTGAGGCCGCGGGCCGTGAGGGCCGCGCCGTTGACGGTGGGGGCCATGAAACGCAGCCGGGCCAGGTAGTCCCCCAGCCGGGCGGCAGCCGGGGCGGGCGCCAGGGCGGCCAGCAGGGCGATGGCGGGGAGCGGGTATTCGTCGAGGGCGCGGGTCAGCCGGGCGGGGCCGGGGTCGGCGCTGAGGGCCGGCAGATCGGCCCACAGTCGGTTGACCGCCCGCAGCAGGTCGGCTTCGGCGCGGCCGAACTTGAGCCGGGCAATTATCCCGTCGCAGGCCGGGGACTCCAGTCGGGCCAGGAGAATGCCGAAGTGCAGGAAAATGCCGGGGGGAGGGGAATCCAGCCGCCACGCGGGATCAGGCCGAAATCCAGAGATAGTCGCAAAATCGGCAGCAAGCTGCTCATCCCACGCCAGGGCAGGGTGAATGTGGCGCAGGATGCCCAGGCCGTGTAGCCGGGCCAGCATGGGCTCCGGGTCGCGCTCGTTGAACATGGCCTGCAGCTCGTGGCGGATGCGATCGCCGCTCACCCGATCGAGCAGCGGCAGGGCCTGGTCCATGAGCTGGCGGGTGCGCCCCTCGATCTGAAAGCCGAGACGCTGCTCCAGCCGCACAGCGCGCAGCAGGCGGGTGGGGTCGTCCACAAAGCTGAGGGAGTGCAGCACGCGCACGCGGCCCTCGCGCAGGTCGCGCTCGCCGCCCCAGAAATCCAGCAGTTCGCCAAAGTGGCCCTCGTCCAGGCGCAGGGCCAGGGTGTTGATGGTGAAATCGCGGCGGTGCAGGTCCAGTTTGATGCTGCCGCGCTCCACCTGCGGCAGGGCGGTGGGGTGGGCGTAGAACTCGGTTCGCGCGGAAATCAGGTCGAGCGTGGAGAGGGGAGCGTGGTGCGGGGTCGCTTCACCCCCCGAAGGGACACCCCACGCTCCACGATCCGGCCGCCACTTGGCCGTGCCGAAACGGGCGTGGCTGGTGACGCGGCCGCCGTGTGCCCGCGCGAGCGTGTTGGCCAGGGCGATGGCGTCGCCCTCTACCACCAGATCGAAGTCCAGTGAGGGGGTATCCAGCAGCAGATCGCGCACAAAGCCGCCCACAATGTACAGCCCGGCGTTGAGCGGGCGGGCGGCGCGCGCCACGGCGCGCAAGAGCGCCAGCCGGGCGGGCGGCAGGGCGCGCTCCAGCCGGCCGGCCAGGTTGGTCCGGCCGGGGCGCGCGCCGGGCGCGGCGAGGGTCTTCAGCAGGTCGGTGCGGGTGACAATGCCGATCACCCGCCGGGCCTCGTCCACCACCGGGACCTGTCCCCAGCCGGAGTCCATCATGGCCCGCAGCAAGGTCTCCAGGCTGTCGCGTGGGGTGACGGAGACCATGCCCGCCTCCATCACCTCGCGCACGGGGCGCCCCCCCATTTTGTGGGCCACGGCGCGATCCACCGCCCGGCGGGTGAGCAGGCCCAGCAGCGCGCCGCTGGCCGGGTCCACTACCGGGAAGCCCTCGAAGCCGTGACGGCGCATCAGCGCGGCGGCTTCCGCGATCTCGGCGTCGGCCGGCAACACCTGCGGATCGCGGGACATCAACCGGGCGACGGCCAGCGCGGGCCGGATGGTCTCCGGCAGCAGGCGCAGCAACTCGGCGCGCACCTCCGCCAACGGGCGGTCGCGGATCAGGGCGGCAGCAGCCCGGTCGTGGCCCCCACCCCCAAAGTGGGCGGCGATCTGGCCCACGTCTATGGCGTCGGTGGTGGAGCGGGCCACCAGTTGCACGTGCGCATTCAGCCCCACCAGCAGGAATAGCCCGGCCGGGTCGTACAGGTCGCGCAGTTTGTGGGCCAGGGTGGAGATTTCTTCCACCAGTTCGCCGGCCTCAGCCGCGGCCAGGGCCACCCGCTGGCCGTTGATCTGGTGAAACTCGGTGGCCTCCAGCAGCCGCTCGTACAGCGCAAACTGGTCGGGGGAGAGCGGGTGGTTGAGGAACTCGGCAGCCACGGTCAGGCTGGCGCCCTGCTCCAGCAGCCAGGCGGCGGCGCGCACGTCGCGCGGGGTGGTCGAGCCGTAGGAGAGCGAGCCGGTGTCCTCGTAAATGCCCAGCAACAGCAGGGTGGCGTGAGTGGAGGTGAGACGGCGGTCTTGATCGGCCAGCTCCTCGGCCAGCAGGGTGGTGGTGGCGCCGGTCTCGGCCAGGGTGGCGCTCCAGCCCTGCGGCAGGGCGCGCCCCAGCGGGTGATGGTCAATCAGGTGCACCGCGGTTCTGGCGCTCATGCCTTTGAGCGTGACCAGCGTCTGGGTGTCCACCAGCGTGACGCGCTCCACGCTGCCGCGCGGCAGGTCGTCCGGCGCCACAAAGGGCAATTCGCCGCCGTACAGGGTCAGGCAGGCGCGCACATTGCGATTCAGGCGGTGGGGCAGCAGCGGGATGGCGTCCGGGTGCAGCCGCCACGCCGCCAGTTGCGCGGCCACCGCGTCGAAATCGGCTTGCTCGTGGGTGAGGATGAGGTGCATGGGGAATGCGGAATGGGGAATGGGGAATGGAGAATGGAGATTATACGTCAGGATAGCGGCATCTGCGCCCGCCTCGGCGTCCACGTAGGGGCGGGCGTCCCTGCCCGCCCCGGCGTCCCTGCCCGCCCCGGCGTCC
>CAYZNA010000163.1:2551-7812 GCA_964478665.1 uncultured Anaerolineales bacterium | reverse complement strand
CCAGGATGACGGTCATAATACGGGTATCCACCTTTATCAGGCGGTCGGCCACAGGGATGATGAAGTTCAGGCCGGGGTCCCTGATACCCACAAGTCTACCGAACCGCAACAATACCCCACGCTCCCACTGCTGCACTACCCTCACCCCCAGCCCTACTCTCACCCCCGCCCCTACTCTCACCCCCAGCCCTACTCTTACCCCCAGCCCCACCCCCACGCCCGACTGTGGCGACCTGGTGGTGATTGACACCGCCGTGGTTTCCGGCGACGACGTGCGCCTGCGCGTGCGCAACGACAACCCCGTTTCCGTCTTCCTCACCGCCTCCCGCTTTGACTGGACCATCACGCCCGGTTACCAGGGCGCCCAGTACGTGGACTACTTCCGCTTCCCCACCAACTCCTCGGGCAACCAGTACTACAACGGCAACTCCTACAGCTCGCCGACGGTTGCCGACCCATCCACGCCCATCGAGCTGCAAGCCGGCCAGACCGGCACCTGGCAACTGGACTTCGACGGCGTGTCCTCCAGCGATCTGGAGGGCACCTACACCGTCACCCTCACCTTCGACAACCGCTGCACCGTGCAGGGGAGTACCTCCAGAGTCGCTCCGACCGACACCCCCACCCCGACCATTACCCGCACCCCGACCATTACCCGCACCCCGACCGTCACCCGCACCCCGACCGTCACCCGCACCCCGACCGTCACCCGCACCCCGACCCGTACCCGCACCCCGACCCCGCCCCCCCCCCCCCCCCCGGCCCCGCACCCTCACCCCCGCCCGCACCCTGACCCCCTCCCGCACCCCGACTCGGACCCCCACGCCGACCAGAGCGCCGCCGGTGGTCATTATCCAGGACCCGGATTCGGCGGGGTGCTATAGCTCCACCTTGCCCGGCTGGGCCATCGCCTCCGACCCCGACGACGGCACCTCAGCTGGCGCCGGCATTGCCAGCGTGCGCTTCACCATCACCGGGCCGGGCGGGCAGGGCACGGTGCACGACCACACCGAATTCGGCGCCGCGTACTGCGCCTTCGGTGGCAACCAGGCGGGCTGCGCCGGCAGTGAAGAGAACCTCGCTGACGGCACATGGTCGGACACCGGCAAGCCGGTGCTCAACGGGGTGCACACCATGACCGTGATTGCCACCGACAACGAAGGCGCGCAAACCACCGCCACGGTGACCTTCACCGTCTGCATTCCGGCCACCGCCACGCCCACGCGCACGCCTACGCGAACCGTCACGCCCAGCCCCACCAACACCACTATCGCCACGCCCACGCCCACCCGCACTCCCACCCGTACCCCCACCATCGCCCCCACCCAGACGCCCTCGCCCACGGTGTGCTTCGATTGCTGACATTCCGACGAATATGCGGAAAGAATGGGGTGGGAGTGGGGCATTGTTCCACTCCCACCCCATTCTTTCCGGCCTCATGCGGCAGGTGCGATTTGACATTTGAACTGAAACAAGTATGATAGCCCTGCTGCCTGTCTCTGCTTCCCGGCAAACTGGCCGCCCTGCTCAGCCCTCTGCCAGTTCGGCCGGTCCAGGCCCTGTACCGATCTCACCCGCCCATTCCCCAAGGAGTGTCTGATGCGAAGAGGACGATTGCTCATACTGGTTGGTTTGCTGCTGCTGCTGGGCACGGTGGCGGTGTATCTTGTCCTGCGGCCTTCGCTCTCTCAGCCGCAAGCCAACGAGACCCCGCAGGCGGCCACCCAGGTGCCTGCTGACCTGACCCAGGTGGTGGTTGCCGCCCAGGACCTGCACCGGGGCGACACTGTCTCCGAAGGCGCCCTCACCCTGTTTCCCTGGCCGGCTGCCGCCGTGCCGGAGGGCGCCGTCAGTAAGATGAAGGAGCTGATCGGCCTGAAGGCCCGCACCGACATTCTGCGCGGCGAACTGGTGCTCAAGAGCCTGGTGGTGGAGACCGTGGCCCAACTGGCCGCAGATGGCTCTTACCCGGCGCTCTCCGTCCCCAGGGACCAGGTTGCCATTGCTGTGCCGGTCAACCGCTTCTCCGGCGTGGCCCAGGCCCTGCAGCCCGGCGACCGGGTGGATGTATTCTTCACCCTGACCTTTGTGGACCTGGATCAAGAGACCCAATCCAAACTTCCCAATCAGACCGCGCGGGTAGTCGGCCCCAGTCAGGTCGAGGGCGGCGAGAACGTGCTCAGCGGGGGGATCAGCGCCGGGGGTGAAGGCTCGGAGGTCGGCCAGGGTCAGGGTGACGCGCTCGGCGCTCCGCTCTATCAAGTGCCCTCCGAGCCGCAGCGCCCGCGGCTGGTCACCCAGATGATCGTACAGAATGCCATGGTGTTGCACGTCGGCCCCTTCACTGAGGCGGACCGTCTTGGCCCGCAGGCGGCTACCCCCACCCCGGAGGCCCTGCCGGCGGGCGCCCCCACACCCACGCCGGCGCCGGGCGCGGCAGCCGTTCCCACGCGCGACATCGTCACGCTGGTGGTCCCCAAGCAGGACGCGCTGGTGCTCAATTACGCCATCCACGCTTTCTGGAACGGCTCCGCCGATTTCACCCTGGTGCTGCGCTCGGCCGGGGACACCGGCCAGATCATCACGGAAAGCGTAACCTTGCAGTACTTGATTGATCGTTTTGACATCTCTGTGCCCGCCAAACAGCCCTACGGGCTGGAGCCGCGCCAGGACAAGCCGCAGCAGCCCGCGCCGGAAACGCCAATAGCGCCGGCGCCCGGCTCCTGACGTTGCCGAAGCAGGGATCAGGAGCCTCTCTCGATGCCCGAGACCCCCTCCGAGAAAACTCGGGTGATGATCGTTGACGACATCGCCGAGACTCGAGAAAACATCCGAAAGCTGCTGCAGTTCGAGCCTGATTTTGAGGTGGTCGCCACCGCGCGCACCGGCCGCGAGGCGGTGCAGTTTGCGCGCGAGCAGGGACCGCACGTGGTGCTGATGGACATCAACATGCCGGACATGGACGGCATAACGGCCACGGAGGCCATCTCGCGTGATGTCCCTTTCACCCAGATCGTCATCCTTTCGGTGCAGAGCGACTCGGATTACATGCGGCGCGCCATGCTGGCCGGCGCCCGCGACTTCCTGGCCAAGCCGCCGGCCGGCGACGAATTGATCAATACCATCCGCAAACTGGGCCAGCGCAGCCGCGAGGAGCAACAGAAGCTGGCCCGCCCGGCGCAGCCGGCCGGCGGGCGCCCCGGGGGGCCGGCGGCCGGCCTTCTGCCGGAGGGCCGCATCATATCGGTGTTCAGCCCCAAGGGCGGGGTGGGGTGTACCATGGTGGCGACCAACCTTGCGATCGCCATGCACACCGACGATACCCGCGTGGTGTTGGTGGATGGCAGCGTGCAGTTCGGCGACGTAGAGGTCTTCTTGAATCTGCAGTCCAGGACCAACATCATTGACCTGGCCGAGCGGGCCGATGAACTGGACTCTGAGATTGTGCAAAGTGTGCTGGCGGCATACAGCGCCGGCCCGCGGGTCTTGCTGGCCCCGCCCCGCCCGGAACTGGCCGATGAGATCGGCGAAGGGGTGGTCGGGGCGGCCCGCGTCAAAAAGATACTGACCTTTCTCAGGCGCGAGTTTGCCTACGTGGTCGTGGATACTTCCTCGACCCTGACCGAGATCACACTGACCATTCTGGATGTGAGCGATGCAATCGTGCTGTTGGCTACGCCCGATATCCCTGCCATTCGGGGCGCCCGTCTGTTCTTCGACCTGATGGATAAGCTGGACTACCCGCCCGGACAGATCGTGTTCGTGCTCAACCGCATGGACAAGCGCTCCGGGATTACCGCCGCAGCGGTAGAGACCAACATCAAACACACCGTGGCAGCCCAGATCGCCAACGATGAGCGTGCGGTCCTCAGTTCGATCAACCGGGGCATTCCCCTGATGTTGGGCGACAAGGGCCAGACCCCCATTCAGGGATTGTTGGATACCGTGCAGGCGGTCAAGGAAGTACTCGCCAGCGCAGGTGCCGAAGCGGAAGCGGCGGAGGGCAAGAAGAGGCTGCTGGAGCGAAGTCGCCGGTAAAGCCGGTCTGAGCGCAGGGCAGTACGTCTGGCAGGAGGGTAGATGCGATGTCGCTATTGAGGCGGATCTCAGAGGGGCAGGCAACCGGCCAGGGCGCCATCCCGGCGCCCGGCAGCCCTGCCTCCGGCGCGCTCGCCGAGGACCAGTCCCGGCTGGCTGCGCTGCGCGAACGGCGGGCTGTCGCGCAGACGTCCGGCGGGGGCAGCCCGCGGGACACGCTGACCGATCTGAAAAGCCGGGTGCAGAACAAGCTGCTCTCCGAACTGGACCCTTCGATGGATGTCTCTCGCACCGGCGAAGTGCGAAAGACCATCGAGGACCTGTTCGAGACCATTCTGGCTGAAGAGAACCTGCCGCTTTCACGCACCGAAAAGCGCCGGCTGCTCGAGCAGATCATGGCCGAGATTCTGGGCCTGGGTCCGCTGGAAGCGCTGCTGAACGACGATAGTCTGACCGAGGTGATGGTAAACGGCGCCAGAAACATCTATGTAGAGCGCAAGGGCAAGTTGCTGCGCGTGCCGGTCACCTTCGAGTCCGACGATCATCTCATGCGCATTATTGAGCGCATCGTTGCCCCGCTCGGGCGGCGCATAGACGAAGCCTCGCCTTACGTGGACGCCCGCCTGCAGGATGGGTCGCGCGTCAACGCCGTCATCCCGCCCATCTCGCTGGTCGGGCCGGTGCTTACCATCCGCAAATTCTCCCGAGTGCCCATCACAGTGGACGACCTGATCAACTTTGGGGCCATCACCCCCGAGGCCATGGAGTTCATGAAGGCCTGCGTGACCTCCCGGCTGAACATCGTTATCTCGGGCGGCACCGGCTCGGGTAAGACTACCTTCCTGAACGTGCTCTCCAGCTTCATTCCGGCCGACGAGCGCATCATTACCATCGAGAACGCCGCCGAGCTGCAATTGCGCCAGGAGCACGTGGTCACGCTCGAATCGCGCCCGCCCAACATCGAGGGGCGCGGCGAGATCACCATTCAGAATCTGGTGGTCAACTCGCTGCGTATGCGCCCGGACCGCATTGTGGTAGGCGAGATTCGCGACGAGGCCGCGCTGGACATGTTGCAGGCCATGAACACCGGCCACGACGGCTCCATGACCACCGCCCACTCCAACGGCCCCCGCGATACTCTCTCTCGCCTGGAAACCATGACCCTGATGGCCGGCATGGAACTGCCGGTGCGCGCCATCCGTGAGCATATCTCCTCCGCGGTG
>CAYZNA010000163.1:0-2541 GCA_964478665.1 uncultured Anaerolineales bacterium | reverse complement strand
TCTGTCACCTGGAGCGCCTGCGCGACGGCAGCCGCAAAGTGGTGTATATTACAGAAGTGCAGGGCATGGAAGGCGATGTGATCACCCTGAGCGACTTGTTTGTCTTCGAGCAGACCGGACTGGAAGGCAACCGCGTGATCGGACGGCTGCGCCCCACCGGGTTGCGGCCCAAATTCATGGACCGGATCGAGGCCGCCGGGATTCACCTTCCAGCCAGCATCTTTGGTATTGGCGAGAGGCGGCGATATTAGAGCCTGTCCCAATAACCCGTGGAGGGCGCATCCACATGCGCCCGCCCGGCACAGGGATGTTGTCCTACCAGTTTTTTCGATTGGCTCCTGGCGAGCTGCGCAACCGGACGCCTGGCGCCCGGCGGCCGCAGCTCTGGAAATGGCAGACCGGCGATGAATCTGACTGTTGTTCTGGCGATTGGCGGGGGACTGGCGCTGCTGGTGCTGGCGGTGGGCGCGGTCGTGCTGGCCGGCGAGCGTCGCTCGGTGGTGGACGAACGGATGGACCGCTACGCCTCCGCCACGGCAGGGTCTGTCGCCGTGGCGGCGCCGGCCGGCCAGCGCGCCAGCCCGCTGGGCGAGCGCCTGAACAAGGCCCTGGCCAATCGCGGCTTCGCCTTTGGAATTCAAACCCAACTAGCCCGCGCAGATCTCAAACTCAATGTGGGCGAGTACTTCTCGTTGATCGCTATCTCGGCCGTGGGCGCCGGGGCGGTTGCCGGCATCCTCACTCGCTCGCTGGTGTATGCTATTCTGGGCGGTGTTGCCGGCCTGTTCATCCCGCGCTTCTACATCCGCTCGCGCCAGACCGGCCGCCTGCGCAGATTCGACGATCAACTGTCCGACATGATCAATCTGGTGGTCAACGGATTGAAGGCCGGCTATTCGGTGATGCAGGCGCTGGAATCGGTCGGGCGGGAGATGCCGGCGCCCATCTCGGTTGAGTTCCACCGGGTAGTGCAGGAAATGCAGTTGGGGCTGGCCATGGAGGCCGCGCTGGATAACTTGCTCCGCCGCATCCCCAGCGACGATCTGGACCTGATGGTGACTGCCATCAACGTGCAGCGAGAGGTGGGCGGCAACCTTGCCGACATCCTCGCCACCATCTCGCACACCATCCGCGAACGGGTGCGGATCAAGGGCGAGATTCGCGTGCTGACCTCTCAGCAGCGCGGCAGCGCCTGGTTCCTTTCCCTCATGCCGTTCGCGCTGGCCGGCGTGCTCTTTCTGGCCAATCGGCCCTATATGGCGGAGTTCTTCAAGCCGCGGAACCAGCCGCTGGGATACATCATGGTCGGGCTGGCCCTTTTGCTGATCGTGTCCGGCATCTTCGTGATGAACAAGATCGTAGACATCAACGTCTGAGCCTCCGCGCGGCGCTCAGAGGCGCTCAGAAAGGAAGCCGTCCCATGCCTACTGTGCTTATTGGACTGGCAGTTATAGTGCTGCTGGCGATTGTGCTGGTCGTCGTCGGCCTGCGCTCCCCGCAGGCAGCCGATCCTCTGCAAAGCCGCCTGGCCGAGTTCAGCTCGCGCGACGAGCCGGTTACGCTGGAAGAACTGGAACTTTCGCAGCCCTTCAGCGAGCGCGTGCTGTTGCCCATCGTGCGCGGCCTGGGCCAGTTTGCCGCCCGTTTTACCCCGCAAGCCTCGCTGGAGACCACCCGGCACAAGCTGGACCTGGCCGGGAACCCTGGCAACATAGATGCCACTGTGTTCTGGGCCATTCGCGTTGTGGCCGCGGTGCTGCTGGGCGGGCTGATCTTCATGCTCTTTCTGGTGTTGCGCACCGCAAGCTGGACGCGCACCCTGATGTTTACCGGCCTGTTCGTTGCCCTCGGCTACTACCTGCCCGAACTGTGGTTGCGCAGCACCATCTCTCGCCGGCAGGGTGATATTGTGAGGGCCATGCCCGATGCGCTGGACCTGCTCACCATTTGTGTGGAGGCCGGCCTGGGGTTTGAGGCGGCTATGGCCAAGGTCAACGAGAAGTGGGAGAACGAGCTGGGGCTGGCATTCGGGCGGGTGATACAAGAGATCCGCCTGGGCAAGCTGCGCCGAGAAGCCTTGCGAGATATGGCCGACCGCATGGACGTGCCCGAGATGACCAGCTTTGTGGCGGCCATTATCCAGTCAGAGCAGTTGGGCGTCAGCCTGAGTAACGTGCTCGGCATTCAGGCCGAGCAAATGCGCATCCGCCGTCGCCAGCGCGCCGAGGAGAAGGCGCACCAGGCCCCGCTGAAGATCATCATAGCCATGGGCTTGATCACCTTCCCCGCCATTTGCATTGTGTTGATGGGGCCGGCGGTTTTCCTGTTGATTAATTCCGCCCTGAGCGGCATTCTATTCTGACTGGCGGCAGTGAGGAACTCCGGGGCTGCACGTGCGCGGCCTCCGAGCCGCCCGGCGCCGGCCCGGGGCCTGGCGGGCCGGCGGGAGTTTCCTCCTCTTAAAGGGAAGGCCTGTGGCTGCTGAGAAAGCAACCTGCGCCCCCGGAACGGACGTGCGCTACCTGGCCAGAAAGTGGGTAT
>CAYZNA010000162.1:0-7827 GCA_964478665.1 uncultured Anaerolineales bacterium | reverse complement strand
AAGGGGAGCCGGGGGGGTTAGGTGAGACAAAAGATCGCTTAAGTTCGCGCCTATGGGGTGAGCGGGTGAGAGGGTGAGGGGATTGTACTCCAAAAAGAGTGGACGCGCCGGCGGGCCAGTGGATTGGCCGGGCTGCGTCGCGCCCGGCGCCACGGCTTTCGTGGCAGCGAAGGGGCCGGGAAGCGGATGCCTCCGGCGTAGCCGCTTCGCGTTAGCGGATGCGCCGAGTCGCGGGTGGACTCGAGCCAATCCGCTAATCCGCTAACGCATCCGCTTCCCGCTCGTGTTCGTGGCGGCGCATCTCCAGACGCAGGGCCAGCCGGGCGTGCCCCGGCTGGCCGTTGGTGAATTCAGCCAGGGGAGAGGCCCCTTCGCGGGCCGGTTTCTCGGCCAGTATCAAATCTACCCGGCTGCGGGGCAGGGCCACGATTTTGACCATAACCCGGAAGCCGGCCGCGCGGTAGAGCGCCAGCCAGCTCTCCAGCAGCGCCGGGATGGACTGGCCAGTCAGGCGGTACAGCAGGCGACTGACCCGATCGTGCAGGGCGCGACCGGTGTTCACCGCGTTGGGGGCGCAGACCAGCCGCCCGCCCGGCTGCAACACGCGGTAGAACTCGCCCACCGCGACCGGGTCATAGATGAACTCGGCCGGGAAGGTGGACAGCAGGCAGGGGAAGCAGCCGGCGGGAAAGGGCAGGGCGCGCACGTCGGCGCGGACCAGCGGCGCGCTCACCGCGCGCCGGCGCAATTTGCGCGCCGCCAGGCGTCCCATCGCCGGGGAGCGGTCCAGCCCCACCGGCGCCCGCCCGAGGGCGGTCAGGTCCAGCAGCATGTCCCCGGTGCCGTGGGCGATCTCCAGCACCGGCGTCCCCAGCAGTTCCGGCAGGGCGGCCCGCTGCCAGCTCCGCCACTGCCCGGCGGAGGTGAACCACGCCACGAAGTCGTAGGTCCACGCCAGCTCGTTGTACAGCAGCCGGAAGCCGAAGGCAAGGAGCCGGTGGATTGGATGCCGGCGGCGGGGTTTCTGATTATGATCCAATGGATGGAGATGACCTTCGATGCCTGTGATACAATGTTTTCGTGGAGGTATACATGACCACTGCAGGCCCTGCTCCCTCGGAACTTCAACTGGTCCGCCAGGCTGAGCGTCTGTTCGCGCCACTGGTGGCGGAAGGAGTGTTTGAAAACTACGAGCGCGCTTTTCGTGCGTTGCTGCTGGACTACGTGGAGCGGCAGATCGCCACTTACGCGCGCAAGGCCGCGCAGTTCGAGCAGCGATATCGGCAGTCGTTCGAGTCTTTCACCTCCGGCCTGCAGGGCCGCGCCACACCGGCAGCGGAGGAGGAGTGGCTAGATTGGGAAGGTGCGCTGATCTTCCTGCGGAAGTGGCAGGAGATCCGCACGCAGATCGCCGGCAATGGCACTGCTTGATGATCTGGTTGCCCGTCTGCGCGCTGTCCCGTTAGTTGGTGATGTCCGCGTCATCGAGAGCCTCTCGGTTGATGCCGGCACTTTCCAGTTCAAAGTGAGGGCGAGCGTCGGCGAGGCTTCTCTTCAGATTCGCTTTCTGAAGAACGAAACGTTCGTTCGCTATTCCTTTCAGTTGTTCACAGACCGCCCTGTTGCTCGTTGGGATAACGCTCCCCATTATCCAGGGCTGCCCCATTTCCCGCACCACTTCCACAACGCCGATAACATCGTTTCGGCCTCCAGCCTGACGGGCGACGTACTCGCCGATCTGGGGATTGTGCTGGCTGACCTCCCGCGTCTGATAAACACCTGAATCCTCTCCCCCCGGATCACTTGCCGCCCTCTTCCACGAGGGCGACCTCCGCCACCGTCAATCCGTAAAGATCGTACACCCGCCGGTCAATCTCGGCATCCACCTGCGCGATGCGGCGCTGGAGGGCGTGGCGGCGGTCGTCAAGGTTGCGTTCGGCCTCGGCGTGATCCTTTTGCAGTTGCAGCATCTCTTCCACCAGCGCCACGATGGCGTCGTGTTGGGCTTTATCGGCGGGGTTGGAGAGATCGAGGGTGCGGATGGGGAGTTGGCGTAGATTCTCGGGAACCACATGCAGCTTGTCGCTCAGCCAGACTTTGAAGTACCAGTTGATAAAGCGACTACACAGAAGAGCAAGAATGTAGAGCAACTGGTGTTCTCGTGAGAGGTGGATTTGCTCGTCTGTTGCTTCTGTGTCCTTCTTACCAGTGAAGGCTAACACATGCTTGGGTAAGCAGATGCTCAATGTCTGCTCGGCGTAGAGGTGCTCTCGATCTAGTGTTGCGATTATCCCCTCACGCCCCACAACCACTTGAACAAGCATCTTCTCTGTCTCAAACATCTCCGGGTATTTCGGTCGGTGCATCTTTTCGGGCACATAGTCTAGATAACGGCTCCACTGGGGAGGCAAGTAGCGTCCGATCTCCTTTCCTTCCACATAGGGCCTGGACCGTTTGCTCTTTGGGCGGTCGGATATTCGGGTGCTCTTGTCTGCACCGGCCTTGCTGTCGTGCACGTCAATTCCGACGCCCACATAGCAAAAATCTGCTAGCGGACGGCTAATACTCAGTGCCTTCGCGCCTATTGCAACAGCATCCACTGTGGCATTCAGCCGGAACATGTTCTGGTCCGCTAACCCAAAGGCGCTTTGCGGAACAGACCATTGGCTGGCAGGCTGCCTATTAGATGGCGCGCGTAGAACCCGGACCAGATTCGCCTCTCGTATGCGAGGATCGGGCTCACGCCGCAGAATCAGCACACATGTGGACACGACGGCTTCTTGAAACACCCTCTGTTCAGAGAGATCGTACAGACTTTCTATGCAACACGTCTCGAGAATCCTCTGGCGAATAAGCCGGGAATAGTTCTGACTCAGGAAAGGATACGGCACAATGAAGCCAAGTCGTCCCCCCGGCCTGAGAAACCGGATGCCCTGTTCAAGGAAAAGGACGTAGGTATCAAACTTGCCAGTTGTCGCGGTGAATTTCCCCGCGGTGGTCCAGAAGCCCCTTTCAGCTTTATCCATGTTGTTTGCACGCACGTATGGCGGGTTGCCCACAATCACATCGAAGCCGCTCTCGCCGCCACCGAGACCTCGCGGGTCTCTGAGACCCGCGAGGTCCGGGCCGGGGAAGGTTTCCGGGAACTCCCGCTCCCACTCAAACGGCCTCTTCGCCTTCCACGCCGGTCCAAAGGCCGCTTCTAACTCGTCCGGCGCGCCGGAAATCAGACTGTCCCCGGTGCGCAGGTTGGTCAGCAGGGGCAGGCGTTCGCGGCCGTGCAGGGCCTTGAGCAGCAGGTTCAGCCGCGCCACCGCCACCGCCTGCTCGTCCTTGTCTACCCCGTAGATGCACTGGGTCAGTATTTCCATCCGGCGCGCGTAGTCGTGAATGTCTTCGCCCGCGCCGTGGGTCTGCGCCCGCAACTGGGCCACGTGCCGGTCCAGCACGTCAAAGGCCTCGATTAGAAACGAGCCGGAGCCGCAGGCCATGTCCAGCACGCGCACCGGGCGGGCGGGGTTGTAGCTGTGCTCCTGCAGATAGCGCCCGAGGGTTTGCTGCACGATGTACTTGACCACGAAAGTGGGGGTGTAGTAGATGCCCTGCGATTTGCGCTTGCGGCGCTTTTCCACTACTTCGGCGGCGTCGGGATCGGCGATCACGTGGCCCAGGTACTGCTCGTAGGCCGTGCCGAGCACGTCGGCGTCAATGGCGTTGAAGTTGTACAGCACGTAGCGCCGCCCGTACAGCTCCTCGATCAGGGTTTCGAAGGGGCGCGGCTCGCAATCCAGCTCGTCGCTGAAGTGCGGGGCGAACAACTCCGAGTCGTAGATCCGGTCGAACTCGCGGAACAGTTTCTTTAGCTCGGGCAAGAGCCGCCCGATGCGATTCTGATCGCGTAGCTCGCGCAGCAGGGCCAGCAGGCGGCGCGACTCCACTTCGCGGTCCTCGGCGGTGCGCATGAAGATCAGCCGGTTGAGCAGCCGCAGCACGGCTGTATCAATCTGGGCGGGCGACCGGCCCGGGTTGTAGGCCCGCAAGTGCCGGAACAGTTCGCTGCGCCACACTTTCAGGTCGTCAAACAGATGCTGGCTGACCGGCTGGCGGCGCGCTTTCTTGCCCACTTTCTCCGCCTCGCGGTCCAGGCGCCCGGAGGCGGTCTCCGGGCGGGAGAGCCACCACAGGCGGTCGAATTCGGTGAGGTAACTGTCCACGTCGAATTCCAGGAACTGCGCCCGAAGCGGGTTGTCCTCTCTCCATTCGGCGTTGAACACGCGCAGGCCCTCGAAATCGGAGAGCACCGCCCACGTCACACTCTTGGTCCAGGCGTAGTCAATCGCCTGGCGCACCCAGCGCGGGTCGTCCAGGTTTTCGGCGATGCGTTTGGTTTCGAGGAAGAAGCGCGGAATTCCACCGAGGCGGAAGGAGAAATCCACCCAGCCGCGCGAGACTTTGGCCTCCGCGCTGACCTCGGCGGCGCTGTCCACCTGCCATTCCAGGGCGCGAAAGAGGGGCAGGATGAAGTCCTTGCGGGTGTTGTCTTCGTTGTAGGCACGGCGCGCGGGGGCGGACAGGGACTTGAAGCGGCGTACGAGGCGTTCGACCTCGGCCTGGGCGCGTTCGCTGGTTTCCATGGAGGGAAGTGTACCCGGATTTTCCGGAGGGGGCAAAGCGGGAGAAGGCCCGAGTATGTTTCCCGTTGGTGGTCAACAGTAGCGCGGGCATCCCTATGCCCGCGCGCTGAACCGGCCAAAAAACAGAAATACGCCCGAAGACCTGCGAGGTCCGGCAGATCTCGCCGGTCTGTGGGGCAGGGACCTCAACCTGGGGGCGGGGGGGCAGAGGGCGGGTGGAGGAGGTCGGAGAAGGTCGCCAGCCGGATGGCGTACACCTCGATGATGGCGCGGGGGCGGGGGTCGGTGAGGATGGCAAGCTCGGCCTCGCGCTCGTGGGCGTAGCCGCTGGCGGCCAGCAGTTCGGCGTCGGCGTGGCCGGGATGGCACATCAGCTCGGAGACGCCCGGCGGCAGCGAGCGCAGCAGGTCGAGCAAGGTTTCGAGCGTGGCCGCCGGCCCGAAGAAGCCGGCCAGAAAATGGTCCGGGCGGGGTGTGGCGACAGCGGCCAGCAGGACAGGTCCTGCGGCCAGCATCTCGCGGGTCACTGGCGCCGACAGGAAGTCCATCGGGGCCGGGCCGTGCGGCAGCGGGTTGCGCACGGCGCAGCGGTATTCGGCCGCCAGGTCGAGCATGGTCCCGAACAGGCCGGGGCTGAGGTAGGAGGTGTGGTGGTGGCTGTCGAGGTGGTCGGGCCGGGCGCCGAAGGCCAGCATGGCCTCGATTTGCGCCCGCCACTCGGCCTCCACCTCCGCCAGATTGAGCGCCGGCAGCCGCTGCATGAACGCCTCCGGGCGGGGGAAATGCCCGCCGGGCAGGGTCAGGCCCCGGGCGCCGGGTCGCAGTGGTTGGCCGGCGGTCAGGGTCAGGTGCACGCCGAGGCCGAGGCCCGGGGTGAGGCTCCGTGCCTCCCGCACGGCCTGCGCCGCCCCGGGCAGGTTCATCATCACGCTGGTGGAGGTGACAATGCCCTCGCGGTGCGCCTCGCGGATGCCGGCTGAGACGCCGGGCGTGCGGGCGTAGTCGTCGGCGTTGACGATCAGCGCTCGCCGGTCGAGGGTCGGTTCCTGTGTATTCTGGTTTATTGCCATGCCCTCATTGTACGCCCGGCCGCCGGGCGGGGCAAACGGCGTGCGCCAGAGTCGCTATAATGCGGGTGTTCTCCGCAACCGGATGGGAAGGGGGCTACATGGGCACGACAGGTGCGATGATTGTGCAATTCACCGGCGAGACGCCGCCGGAAGCGGTGGCGATGCGCGCAACCGGGGTGCAGCGGATTGTGCAAGTGTTTGAGGGCCAGATCGCCCGCGGGCTGCACCCCGGCGGCCAGTTGGTCGTTTTGCGGCGCGGGCAGGTGGTGCTGGACCGGGCCGCCGGCCTTGCGCACGTGAGGCGCCGGCTGGCCGCCGCGCCGGATACGCCCTTGCTGTGCTTTTCCTTTGGCAAGATGTACACCGCCCTGTGCGTGCACCAGTTGATCGAGCAGGGCCGGCTCGAATGGGACGCGCCCATCGCCCGCTACTGGCCGGCGTTCGGCTGCAAGGGCAAAGAGAGCGCCACCGTGCGCCACGCGCTGCTGCACCAGGCCGGGGTTCCCCTGCGCGGGCTGTACTGCCAGGTGTGGCTGTGGCCGGACTGGGAGCGGGTGACGCGCCACGTGGCCGCGCTGCCGGCCGAGTACCCGCCGGGGACGCGCACTGCCTACCACCTGGTCAACTTCGGCTTCATTCTGGGGGAGGTCGTGCGCCGGGTGAGCGGGCGGCCGGTGGAGGCCCATCTGCGGCAGGCCTTCCTCGAGCCGCTGGGGCTGCGCGACACCTCCATGGGGCTGCCGCGCGCCGAGTGGCCGCGGGCCGGTCGGGTGTACGCCGGGCACCCCGGCCGGCTGGGGACCGCGTGGCTGTTCAACCGCCGGGCCACGCGCGGCGCGGTGGTGCCTGCCGGCAACCTGTACAGCACCGCCCGCGACACCGCCGTTCTGCTACAAATGCTGCTCAACGGCGGGGAGTACGCCGGGCGGCGTTACTTGCAGCCGGAGACCATCGCCGCTGCGACCGCGCTCGGCTACGAGGGCTACGATGCCACTCAGGGGGGACAGCGCCGCTGGGGGCACGGGTTCCACCTCGGCGGCCAGATCCCGGTCCCCGGCGAGCTGCCCTCCGGCATGGGCAGGGGCAGCAGCGCCCGCACCTTTGGCCACTTCGGCATGGGCACCAGCATGGCGTGGGCCGATCCGGATGCCGGGCTGGTCGTGGTCTTCACCTGCAATCGCATGCTCACCCCGGAGGGGGCGCTGGCGCGCTGGTGCGAGATCTCCGATGCGGTCTGGGCCGCGGTAGTGTAGGCTACTTGAGCAGGTCCCTCAGCGCCCCCTCCGCTTCCGGGAAGCGGAACTGAAAGCCCAGCTCTTGCAGGCGCGCCGGAAGCGGGCGCTGGCCGTCCAGCACAATGGTGGCCTTTTCCGCCAGCAACAGCCGCATGGCGAAGGCGGGAGCCGGCAGCAGGGCCGGGCGGCGCATCACCCGGCCCAGCACGCGCGCGAATTCGGCGTTGGTCAGCGGACCGGGGGCGGTCAGGTTGAACGCGCCCTGCGCCCCCGGGTTCTCGATCAAAAAGCGGATGGCGCGCACCTCGTCCTCGAGGTGAATCCACGGGAACCACTGCTGCCCGCTGCCCAGCCGCCCCCCGGCAAAAAAGCGGAAGGGCAGCATCACCAGCGGCAGCACCCCGCCGGCCGGGTGGAGCGCGATGCCGGTGCGAATGATCGCCCGGCGCACGCCCCACGCCTCCACCGGCGCGGTAGTCGCCTCCCACTCCACGCACACCCCGGCCAGAAAATCGCTCCCCGGCCCGTCGGCCTCGGTCAGCGGCCGGTCGCGCTGCGGGCCGTAGTAACCCACCGCCGAGGCCTGAATCATCACCCCCGGCTTGCGAGCTGCGGCCCCCACCGCCGCCGTGACCGCCTCGCCGGCCCGCCGGCGGCTCTCGCGGATCTGCTGCTTGTAGGCCGGGCTCCAGCGGCGGAACAAAATGGGAAGCACACTCTCGCCGGCGATGCTCTGCCCGGCCAGGTTGACGATGGCATCCGCGCCGCCGGCCAGTTCGCCCCAGCCGGCGGCGCTGCGTGCATCCCAGCCCACGGCGCGCGCCCCGGGCGGCAGGCCGGCGACCGCCGCCGGATTGCGGCTGAGCACAATTACTTCGTGCCCGTCGC
>CAYZNA010000161.1:0-7912 GCA_964478665.1 uncultured Anaerolineales bacterium | reverse complement strand
TTTCGGGGAGAGAAGGGGCAGGGGGATGAGAGAGGTCTGATTGGCATAGTGAGTTTTGCGCCACTGCGTTAAATCGCGCTGCCCGGCGCGGCCTGCTGCCGCTCCCGGAGCAACGCAAAATTGAATCCTGCGCAACATCCTCGCGATCAATTCGTTGGCGACGCCGGCATGGGGATGCCGCTGCTGCAGCCGGGGCTTCCCTGCAGGCGGGGCTTCCCTGCAGGCGGGGCATCCCCATGCCCCGCTGTCGCCGGTCAGCCGCCCGCGCAGTTCATAGGTGCGTCAGCCCGGCGTCTCCTCCAGCGTCATCTGCACCGTCTCAACTCCAGAGGCCCTGGTCATCGCCTGGGCCACTTGCTCGGCGGGGGGTGCCAATCCCCGCCACAGCCGCCGGATTGCCAGGTCCGGCGGGAGCGGCCGGCCGAAACGATGACCAACGCCACGCAAGGTAACCGCTCAGACTCGCCTCACCCCCTCTCCTGAGCGGCGCTCTGCAGCTCGGGAGAGGGGGCCGGGGGGTGAGGCCGAGCACCAACAACGCAAGTCTGCGGCGCACCGGGGCGGCGGACGCCTCAAATGGCTCCCTTGCTGGTACAATCAGGCCCGTGGCGGATTACGATGTGATTGTAGTCGGCGCCGGGCCGGCGGGATCGGCGGCGGCGTATGCCCTGGCGCGGGGTGGGGCGCGCACGCTGCTGCTGGACCGCGCCAGCTTCCCGCGCGACAAGACCTGCGGCGACGGCCTCTCCCCGCGCGCAGTGGCGGCGCTGGCCGAGATGGGGTTGCTGGAGGAGCTATTGCCGCTGGGCTACATGGTCCGTTCTATTTCCATTGTCGGCCCCAACGGCGGTTCGGTGGATGCGCCCGTGTCCGCCTATCCAGGCCTGCCGGACTACTCGCTGGTGGTGCCCCGGCTCACCCTGGACGATGCGCTGCGCCGGAAGGCGGTCGGGGCCGGGGCAGCGTTTCAGGGTGAGGTCCACGTCGGGGATGTGGAGGCCACGGGTGGGGGCGGGGAAAATGGCCGGGTGCGGGTGATCGGGGGCCGGGCGGGGAAACCGGTCGAATTCCACGCCCGAATGGCCGTGCTGGCGACCGGCGCCGCCCAGAAGCTGTTGCGCACCGCCGGCGTGCTGGCCGCCGCCCCGCGGGTGATGCTGGCCGCGCGGGCGTACTTCGAGGCGCCGCGCGACTTGCCGGGCGGGACCGAGTTCCGTTTTGATGGCGCCCCCCTGCCGGGCTATGGCTGGCTGTTCCCCGTCTCCGCGAGGCGGCTCAACGTGGGCGCCGGCTACTTCCCCGGCGATGGGCGCGCCGCGCGGCGCCTGCCGCCCTCGCCGCGAGTTGCCTTTGAGCGCTTTGTGGCCCACCCGCCCATCAGGCGGGCGCTGGCCGGGGCGCGGCAGGTCGGGCCGCTGAAGAGCTACCCGCTGCGGGTGGATTTTATCACCGCGCCCACACACGCCGAGCGGCTGCTGTTGGCCGGCGAGGCGGTCGGGCTGGTCAACCCGCTTACCGGGGAGGGGATTGATTACGCGCTGGAATCCGGGCGGATGGCGGCCGGGGCGGCGCTGCGGGCGCTGGCGACGGGCGACTTCAGCCGGCAGGCGCTGGGGGAATACGACCGCGAACTGCGCCGGCGCTTCCAGCCGCTGTTTGTCTTTTGCAACCGCGTGCGCGACAATTACATGCACCCGTGGCTGTTGAACTGGCTGGTGGCAGCGGCTCGCCGTCGCGCCGACTTGAAGATGCTGCTGATTGACATCGCGTTGAGCAACGCCGCGGCGGTGGAGAAGGTCTCGCCGTGGCGCGTGGCGCGGGCGGTGCTCACCGGGCCTCACTTACCAATTACCAACTACCCGGCTCACCCCCGGTGACCGGTAAACGGTGGGCGTTTTCGGTCACACCGGGGGACGCAGGGCAGACGAGAGCTACCCGCCGCCGGGGGACGGCTTTCTCTCAGAGTACCAGCGGGCCAGGGCGCGGGCAACCGTAGCGCGGGCAACCCTGTGCCCGCGTCGTCACGGATCTGAAATGCACAGCGGGCAACCGTAGCGCGGGCAACCCTGTGCCCGCGTCGTCACGGATTGAAATACACACCCGGCGAGGATAAACGGACTCATGAAACAATCCAACCACTGGAAGGACACCGCCCCGGACATCCCATCCTTCGCGGGTCACCCGCCGCCGGAGCAGACCGACGTGGTGGTGATCGGCGGCGGGTACACCGGAATCTCCACCGCCCTGCACCTGGCGAAAAGGGGGGCGCGCGTGGCGGTGCTGGAGCGCGAGAGCATGGGCTGGGGCGCCTCCTGCCGCAACGGCGGCATGGTGCTCTCCGGGCTGAAGGTCAGCGTGCCAGCAGCGGTGCGCCGCTACGGGCCAGAAGTCGCCCGGCGGCTGTACCTGGCCTCGCTGGCCTCCATTGACCTGGTGGAGGAGCTGGTGCGCTCGGAGGGCATTGACTGCGATTTTGCCCGCTGCGGTGTGCTGGAGCTGGCCTGCAAGCCGGCCCACTTCGAAGGGCTGCGCCACACTCAGGCGCTGCTGCAACGGGAGTTCGGCCACCGCACCGAACTGATCGGCCGCGCCGAGCAGCGCCGTGAGATCGGCTCGGACTACTACCACGGCGGGCTGCTGGACCCACAGAGCGCCGGGCTGCACCCCGGCAAGTACATGGCCGGGCTGGTTGCCGCCGCGGCCCGGGCCGGGGTCGAGCTGCACGACCGGGTCGAGGCGCGTGGGCTGCGCCGGGCCGCATCCGGCTGGGAGGTGATCACCGCCGGGGCGGGCGTGCGCGCGGCGCAGGTGATGATCGCCACCAACGGCTACACCGGCGCGCTCCATCCCCCGCTGCGCCGGCGGGTGATCCCCCTCGGCAGCTACATCATCGTCACCGAACCCCTGCCGCCGGCGCTGGCCGGTGAAGTCAGCCCGCGCGGTCGCATGATGTACGATACCAAACACTTCCTGTACTACTTCCGCCTGACGCCCGACAACCGCATGATGTTCGGCGGGCGGGCCAGCTTTGTGCCCTCCACCCCGGAGAGCGACCGCAGCAGCGCCCGCATTCTGCGCCAGGGCATGCTGCAGGTATATCCGCAACTGGCGGATGTGGCAGTGGCGCAGGTGTGGGGCGGCACCCTGGGCTTCACCCGCGACCTGATGCCGCACGCCGGGGAGATGGACGGGGTGTATTACGCCCTGGGCTACGGCGGCCACGGCGTGGCCATGGCCACCTATCTGGGCAAGTGCATGGCGCAGGTGATGGACGGCCACCCGGAGGCCAACCCGTTCCGCGGCATTGACTTCCCCGCCGTGCCGCTGTACAACGGTTGGCCGTGGTTCTTGCCGCTGGCCTGGGTTGCCCATAGGGTGCTCGACTGGTTGACGTGAGGAAATAATGACCTCGCCCGCTCGCTCCCCCTCGCTTCGCGCGCTCCCGGAGCCTGCGCTCCCGGGATCTGACCCTGCTGGCAGCCGGGGGCATGGCCGCCGGCCTGTTTCTGCTGCTCGGGTTGGGCCTGTCCGCGGCCGGGCCGGCGCGGCCCTGCGGGCCGTGCTGCCCCACGCCGAGCCGGGCGCCTCGGCCCTCGGGCCGGGCGGACCCTATGGCTGGGCGCGGGCCGGTCTGGACCGCCTGTCCGGTTTTCAGAGCGGCCGGATGGCGTGGGCCGCGCATCTGCTGGATCGCGAAGGCCGGGTGCGGCTGGATGCCGCCGCCGTCGCCCCGTGACTGGACTGGTGTACAATAGCTATCGTGCACCTCGCTCCCTGCTCCAACCCGGGCGACCGGGCGGAGAACTTGCGCCGGGCGCTGGCCGGCGCCGCAGTGCGGGGCAAGGGGGTGAGTGTATAATATCTGTCGCCAAACCGGTCAACTGGAGCGCGCGATGACTACCCTGGTTTCGGACCGGCCGGCGCCGGTCATCTTCAAACCTCGAGTGAAGCAAATTGAATACCCAGAATCGGACGGGCAGCCTATGGCCGAGACAGACATCCACCGCGAGCTGATGATTGCCGTGCTGTTTGCCCTGTGGCAGCGCTACCGGAACGACCCGCAGGTCTACGTGGCTGGCAACCTGCTGCTGTACTACGAAGAGGGCAACCCGGCCGCCTCGGTGGCGCCGGATGCGTTTGTGGTCTTCGGCGTGCCGAAGGGCAACCGGCGGGTGTACAAGCTGTGGGAGGAGGGCCGGGCGCCGGCGGTGGTGTTCGAGTTCACCTCGCGCAGCACGCAGAGCGACGACCTGAGCCGCAAGCGCCTGCTGTATCAGGAACTCGGGGTGCTGGAATACTTCCTGTTCGACCCGCTGTCTGAGTACCTGCGCCCGCCGCTGCAGGGGTTTGTGCGCGAGGGCGAGTTCTTTGTGCCGCAGTTCCCGGAGCGGCTGCCGGACCGGGAGTGGAAACTGGACAGCCGCGCCCTGGGGCTGGAACTGCACACCGAGGGGGCGTGGCTGAGGCTGTTCGACCCGCGGACGGGCGAATACCTGCACTCCCCGGCCGAGGAAGCCGACGCCCGGCGGGTAGCTGAGGCCCGGGCCCGGTACGAGGCCGACGCCCGCCAGTTGGCCGAGGCCCGGGCCAGGCAGGAGGCCGATGCCCGCCGCGCCGCCGAGGCCGAGCTGGCGCGCCTGCAGACCGAACTGGCCCGGCTGCGCGGCCAGCCCTCCGGGCCGCGTGAGTGACCGCCGCCGCGTATATCGCTCTCGGTTCCAACCTGGGCGACCGGGCGGAGAACCTGCGCCGGGCGCTGGCGGCCCTGCGGGGGGAGATGGCGGTCGGACCCGTGTCACCCGTCTACGAGACCGAGCCGGCCTACGTGCTCGACCAGCCGCGCTTCCACAACCTGATCTGCCGCGCCGAAACGACCCTGCCCCCCCTCGACCTGTTGCGCGCGCTCAAGCGGCTCGAGGTCCAATTGGGCCGGGCACCCTCGATCCGTTTCGGCCCGCGGCGGATTGACCTTGACCTGCTGTTCTACAACGACCTTGTGCTGGAGACGCCCGAGCTGACCTTGCCCCACCCGCGCCTGCACCAGCGAGCCTTTGTACTGGTCCCGCTGGCCGAGGTCGCCCCGGACCTGCGGCACCCGCTGCTTGACCTCACCGTGGCCCAACTGCGCGACCGGCTGCCGGAGGTGGAGCGGCGCGCCGTGTGGCAGGTGGGGACTTGAACCACCAGGGGGCGCATGGGGATGTGCCCCCTACAGAGCACGAAGAAGCCGAACGGCCTTTGCGCTCTTCGTGCTCTTCG
Source organism: uncultured Anaerolineales bacterium (assembly GCA_964478665.1). Taxonomy (GTDB): domain Bacteria; phylum Chloroflexota; class Anaerolineae; order Anaerolineales; family CAYZNA01; genus CAYZNA01. The sequence continues at coordinate 2,653 of CAYZNA010000161.1, read as the reverse complement.
TGGTGAAGGACCTGCTTGAATGGCGCTCACCATCGGTTCCACTACCTTCTTCTGGGGCCGCCAGACGTACTTGATGGGCATCATCAACGTCACGCCGGATTCCTTTTCCGGGGACGGCCTGCTGGAGGGCAAGGACCGGGTCGCCGCCGCGGTGGAACAGGGTCGGGAGCAGGCCGCGGCCGGGGCGCAGATCCTGGACGTGGGTGGGGAATCCACCCGCCCGGGCGGCACCCCGGTCCCCATCCAGGAAGAGTTGCGGCGCGTGATCCCGGTCGTCCGGGCGCTGGCGGGGGTGGCCGGCGTCCCCATTTCCATTGATACCTACAAGGCAGAGGTGGCGCGGCAAGCGGTGGAAGCCGGCGCCAGCATCATCAACGACGTGTGGGGGCTGCGCATGGACCCGGAGATGGCGCGGGTGGCTGCCGAGAGCGGCGCGGCGGTGGCGCTGATGCACAACCGCAGCCGCCCGAAAGACGCGGCGCAAGAGGCCCGGCTGGGCGGGCGCTACGTGGGGGTGCAATACGACGACCTGCTGGCCGAGATCGCCGCCGAGCTGCAGGGGTCAGTGGACCTGGCGCTGGCGGCTGGCGTGGCGCCGGAGCGCATCATCGTGGACCCGGGCATTGGCTTTGGCAAAACGGTGGAGCAGAATCTGGAGCTGGTGGACCGGCTGCGGGAGCTGCGCGCGATGGGCTACCCGATTCTGGTCGGGCCGTCGCGGAAATCGTTCGTGGGCTACACGCTGAACCTGCCGCCCGATCAGCGGGTGGAGGGCACGGCGGCGGCGGTGGCGCTGTGCATTGACCGCGGGGCCGACATCGTGCGGGTGCACGACGTGGCGGCCATGGCGCGCGTGGCCGCCCTGGCCGACGCCGTGGTGCGCAGGACACATGACGCCTGAGATCTCGCACTATCTTCAGTTTTTTGAGGACTTGCACCGGCAGATGGGCGAGTTGATCGCCGGACTGCCGGCAGAGGCGCTCAACTGGCGCCCGGTGACCGGCGGCGACGGGCATGCTTCCAACTCGCTGGCGGCACTGGTGACGCACGTCGCCGGCTCGGAACGCTACTGGATCGGGGAGGTGGTGGGAGGCCGGCCGTCCGGCCGGGACCGCGAGGCCGAGTTTCTGGCCAGCGCCGGGGAGGCGCTCCTGCTGCAAGCCCGCCTTGAGGAGGCCACCGCCCTGGCTCGGGAAGCGCTGGCCGGGCTGGCCCCCGATAGTAGCAATCGGGGGCTGGCCCCGGAACGGCTGGAAGAGATCGCGCACGTGCGCGGGCGGGACATCACCCTGCGCTGGGCGCTGATGCACATGCTGGAGCACGCCGGCGTGCACCTCGGCCACATGCAGCTTACCGTTCAACTGTGGCAGCAGGGCCGGGCGGGCAAGTCGCCGCGCTGGTACGAGCGCGTGTGATCAGGGTGCGCCGTTCAGCAGTTCCCGCAACTGCGGCAGAGTGATGTTGCCCCCGCTCATCACCAGCGCCACGCGCTTCCCCGCCAGCCGGTCGCGAATCCTGAGCGCCCCCGCCAGCGAGGCTGCCCCGGCGGCTTCGACAAGGTTGCGGGTCTTCTCCATCGCCAGCAGCATGGCCGCTCGCAGTTCGTCGTCGTTCACCAGCACAAAATCGTCCAGATCGCGGCGCAGGATGGCCTGCGGCAGATCGAACGGCATCCCGGTCGCCAGCCCCTCGGCAAAGGTCTTCATCTCGGCGGGGACCGGGCGCTGCTCCTTCCACGAGCGGTAGGCAGCCGGGGCGGCCGCCGATTGCACGCCGATCACCTGCACTTCCGGCTTGAGGGTCTTCGCCACCAGACAGATGCCGGCCGCCCCGCTCCCGCCGCCAATCGGCGCGAGGATCGCCTCGACCTCCGGCAGCGCCTCCAGAATTTCCAGGGCATAGGTTCCCACGCCGGCGATCAGCAGCGGCTCGTCGCCAGAGGAGATGTAGCGCAGCCCCTCGCGGGCGGCGGTCTCCTCAACGTATTTGCGGCAGTCGTCAAAGGTCTGGCCCACGGTGTGGATTTCCGCCCCGTAGTTGCGGATGGATTCGGCTTTGGCCGGGTTGGCGCCTTCGGGCATGGCGACGATGGCCCGCACTCCAAACAGCCGGGCGGCGAAGGCCACGCTCTGGCCGTGGTTGCCGGTGGAGGCGGTGATCACCCCGCGCACCTTTTGCTCGGGTGGCAGGTGGGCCATCAGGTTCACGCCGCCGCGCACCTTGAAGGCGCCGATGGGCTGGTGATTCTCGTGCTTCACCCACACCTCGGCGCCCAGCAAGTTGCTCAGGCTCTGGTAATGGTGCAGCGGGGTGGGGCGCAGGTAGGGGGCGATGGTCTGGCGGGCGCGCAGCACGTCGGTGAAGGTGGGGAGATTCATCGGTCGGTCCTTTCTTCAAGTGTCTGCCTATTGTAACCCGATCCGGCACGGCTGTGGAATCCCGCTTTAGCAGGCATGACGTGCGTATGCACAACGCGGCAACGCGGCGCCAGTACTCCGCGTTCCCCCAAACCCGGTATAATACCCGCTGCTCAATCCCCCATCTCCAATCTCCAATCTCCAATCTCCAATCTCTAATCTCCAATCCCCCGCGAAGCGTCCAATTACCCCCCCCCCCCCCCCCCCCCCCCCCCCCCCCCCCCCCCCCCCCGCCC
>CAYZNA010000160.1:3671-7941 GCA_964478665.1 uncultured Anaerolineales bacterium | reverse complement strand
CCCGAGTACGTGGGCACCATCGCCGCCGACAATCCGTGGGAGTTCTGGCACAAGGTCTCCTTCGGCCAGCCCGGCGAGCAAATGCCCGCCGGCATCAACAACGGCTGGCTGCCCGAAGACCTCGCCGACCTGCTGGCCTACGCCCAGACGCTGCCCGCCAATTAGAGGCTTTCTCGGACGGCTGACGAGCGTCATCTGGACGACGGGGAAACGCCGACCGGATGTCGCCCGCAGACAAACCGCAGAGCGGGCCGGGGAGAGGGAAATCTCCGGCCCGCTGCTGCGAGAATGCGCAAGCACTCACGTTGAAGACATGTCTCGTTGGCTTCTCTTCATTGCTCTGCTGATTCTCGCCGCTCTCGCGGGTGGGGTGCTCCTCAGCCGCGCGCAAGTTCTGGCCGCGCCCGAGCAGCCGATTGCCTACAGCCACCGGGCGCACGTCGAGGCCGGCGTACAGTGCTTGTTCTGCCACACCAGCGCCATGCGCTCGGACATCGCCGGCATTCCTTCGGTGCAGAAATGTATGGGCTGCCACGCAGTAATCGCCACTGACAAGCCGGCCATCCAAGAACTGACGGACTACTGGGAGCGCGGCGAACCGGTCCGCTGGGTGCGCGTCAGTCCACAGCCGGATTTCGTTTACTTCAGTCATCAGCGGCACCTGAGCGCCGCGCTGAACTGCGAGACCTGCCACGGCGACGTCGGCCAGATGGAAGCCGCCCGGCCGGTCGTGAAGATGGACATGGGCTGGTGTCTGGATTGTCACTTGAAGCAACCCGAAGACAAAGCCGCACGCCTGGCAGATTGTCTGGCGTGCCATAAGTAGCCACACAGCCTATCGCTGATGGCGTATCGCAGATCGCCGAGGATGTGCGATACGCGACAGGCGGCAAGCAACACACAATGAAACTCTCGCGCCGCAACTTCCTCAAGCTCGCCGCCGGGGCCGCAACCGCCACCGGTTTCTCATTTGCCGCGCGCCGCGTCGTCCTTGAGCCGTATGTCCAGCCGCCGGAAGAGGGGTTGCCCGGCGAGGCGGCGTGGTATGCCAGCACCTGCCGGCAGTGCCCGGCCGGCTGCGGCATCATCGTCCGGGTGATCAACGGGCGGGCGAAGAAAATCGAGGGCAACCCACTGCATCCTCTCAATCAAGGCAAACTGTGCGCGCGGGGCCAGGCCGGCTTGCAGGTGCTCTACAACCCCGACCGGCTGAAAAACGCCGTCCGCCAGACCGGCGGGCGAGGCTCGCGCCAGTTCGAGCCGCTGCAGTGGCCCGAGGCTCTGACCCTGCTGGCCGGAAAAGTCACTGCCTTGAGCAGCCCGAAACGGCTGGCGTTTCTGGGCGGACTGATGCCCGATCACGTCTACCGGCTGGCCTCCCGTCTGCTTCAGGCGCTCGACACGCCTGCGCCGATCATCCTTGACCTGCACTCTGCGCTGGAGGGCCGCGCAGCGGCGACGCGCTTGTCGCAGGTCTTCTTCGACGCACTGGAACTGCCGGAATACGATCTGGCCCACGCCGACGCCGTGTTCTCGTTTGGCGCGAATTTCCTGGAAACATGGATGTCGCCAGTGGCGCAGAGCGCGGCCTATGGGGTGATGCGGCAGGGACAGTTCGGCGGGCGCGGCTTCGTGGCGCAGTTCGAGCCGCGCCTGTCGGCGACGGCGGCTTCGGCCGACGAATGGATCCCGGTGCGCCCCGGCACGGAGGGCAAGGTCGCGCTGGCCATTGGCCGCATCATCGTCGAAGAGCGGCTGGGACACGTGGGGAGTCACAGCCTGTACGCCGCGATGTATCAAAACGTGGACGTGCGCGATCTGGCCGACGCCAGCGAGGTGTCCGTCGCTTCACTTCGCCGTCTGGCGCGCGTCTTCGCCGACTCCGACCGCGCGGTTGCCATCCCCGGCGGCTATCTGGCCGGGCAGCGCAACGGTCTGGCCAGCATGTTGGCGGTGCAGGCGCTCAACCTGCTCGCGGCCCAGATCGGTCGGACGGGCGGGGTCTTCCTTTCACACCCCGGCCCCACAGCCGGGTTCCGGCGAACGCCTCCGGTCGACTCGTTTGACCGCGCGCGCGACCTGATTGAGCGCATGAAAGCCGGCGAGGTTGACCTGCTGTTGATCTCCGGCGCGAACCCGCTGTTTGAACTGCCGGCGGCGGCCGGTTTCGCCGAGGCCGTCCAGCGCGTGCCATTCGTCGTTTCCTTCAGCCCCTTTGTGGACGAGACCGCCGTCTGGTCTGACCTGATCTTGCCCGACCACACCTATCTGGAATCGTGGGGCTATCAGGTTCCTGCGCCGGGCGCCGGCCGGCCGGCAGTGAGCAGCCAGCAGCCGGTGGTGCGCCCGCTCTATGACACGCGCGCCACGGCGGACGTGCTGCTGGCGCTGGCCGCTCGCGCGGGCGGTGAAGCCGCCGAGGCCCTCTCCTGGCCGGACGAAGTGGCCTTTCTGCAAGAAACGGCCGTCCGGCTGTACGGCTCCAGTCTGGGCGCATACGACGCTCGAACCCCGGCCGGTTTCTGGGCGCTCTGGCGGCAGTACGGGGGCTGGTGGTCGGAAAAGGAGTTACCCCGCGAACCGGAAGTGGCCGACATCACGCAGACTCCTCTGACCGTGGCCGCCCCGCAGTTCGAAGGCGATCCTCAGGTCTATCCCTTCCACCTGTATCCCTATCCTTCGATAGCCCTGTCCGATGGCCGGGGCGCGAACCTGCCGTGGCTGCAAGAAACGCCCGACCCGATGACGACGGCTCGCTGGGGGACGTGGGTGGAATTGAATCCCGAAACTGCTCGTTTGCTGGGCGTGACCGACAACGACGTCGTGCGCGTGCGTTCACCCTACGGCGAACTCGAAGCGCCGGTGGTCATCTATCCCGGCATCCGGCCGGACGTTGTGGCCATTCCGGTGGGGCAGGGCCACGCCGACTACGGCCGCCTTGCCGCGCGGCGCGGGAGCAACCCCATGGCATTGGTGGCCCCGGTGACCGACCCCGACTCGGGGGCGCTGGCCTGGGGCGCGACTCGGGTGCGCCTCGAGCCGACCGGCCAGAAGCAGGAGTTGGCTAGATTGGAGAGTCTGGATGGCGCAGGACGCGAAACACTTGGGTAACGCAGGCCCGCGCTGGGCGCTGATCGTGGACCTCGACCGCTGCACCGGCTGCCAGGCCTGCGTGGTCGCCTGCCACGCGGAGAACAACATCCCGGTCGCCGGCGAAAAACAGGCGGCCTACGGGCGCTGGATGCACTGGATCATCATTCAACGTTACTGGGAGGGCGCATACCCGAACGTGAAGGCGCGCTTTATGCCGGTGATGTGTCAGCAGTGCACCGAGGCCCCGTGCGAGCCGGTCTGCCCGGTGTTTGCGACGTACCACACCCCGGAGGGACTGAACGCTCAGATTTACAACCGCTGTATCGGCACCCGCTTCTGCGGCAATGCCTGCCCGTACAAGGTGCGCACCTTCAACTGGTTCCGACCGGAGTTCCCGGAGCCGTTGACCGAGCAACTCAACCCGGACGTCACGGTTCGCTCGCGCGGCATCGTCGAAAAGTGCACCTTTTGCATCCAGCGCATTCGCCGGGCCGAGAACGAGGCCCGAGCCGGTTTGTCCAGCAGTCCAACTGCTGGACATCCCGTGGCCGACGGCGAGATTCAACCTGCCTGCGGCCAGACTTGCCCGCCCGGTGCGCTGGTCTTCGGCGATCTCAACGACCCGGACAGCCGGGCCAGCCAACTGGCGCGCAGCCGTCGCTCCTTCCGCCTGCTGGCCGAACTGGGCACTGACCCTGCGGTGATCTACCTCAAGGGAGGGGAAACAAATGTCTGAGCCGATCTCCAGCGTGCCGGCTCCCGCCAGAAGTACGGGCGGGGTTACCCCGCCCCGACCCGCCCCTGCCGACGAAGCCAACGCGGCACGGGCGCAGTCCGAGGTCTCGGAGGAATACCGGGACCGGCTGCTGCTGGCCGTCAGAGAAGACCGGGAGATCAATCAGGCCGTGCTGCAGCCGATGTTCCGCACCGGGCGGGCTTTCAAGGTGCTCGTGGCCGGGCTGGCCGCGGTCGTCGCGTGGGGCGTGTTTGCCTGGGGCTATCTAATCTATTGGGGCATCGGCGTAAACAAGAAAAACCGGCCGGTCTATTGGACGCTGTTCATCACCAGCCTTGTTTTCTGGATCGGCATCAGCCACGCCGGGACGATGATCTCGGCGGTGCTGCGCCTGTTGAAGGCCGACTGGCGGCGGCCGATCACGCGCGGCGCGGAGGCCAT
>CAYZNA010000160.1:1251-3661 GCA_964478665.1 uncultured Anaerolineales bacterium | reverse complement strand
CTCATCCACCTCGGCCGGGTGTGGAAGGCCTATTGGATGATCCCCTATCCCAACAACCGCTTCATGTGGCCCAACTTTCAGTCGCCGCTGATGTGGGATCTGGTCGCCATTTCCACCTACCTGATCGGCTCCTCCCTCTACATGTTCCTGGCCCTCATCCCCGACATGGCCATGGCGCGCGACCACACGGACGGCTGGCGCTACCCACTCTACCGGGCGCTGGCGCTGGGCTGGCGCGGCACGCAGGGCGAATGGCACAAACTCCAGCGCGCCATGAACATCTTCTCGGTCGCCATCATCCCGATCTTTCTGTCCGTGCACTCCATCGTGGCGTGGGACTTTGCGGTGACGATCCAGCCGCGCTGGCACAGCACCATCTTCGCGCCCTATTTCGTCATCGGCGCCGTCTATTCCGGCCTGTCCGCGCTGGCCACGATCCTGGTGCTGGTGCGCTGGGGCATGAAGTTACAGGACTTCCTGCGCGCCGAACATTACGACGCCCTCGGCAAACTGGTGCTGGTGGCCGGGATGGGCTGGGTCTACTTCTGGTTTGCCGGGTTCTTGACGGAGTGGTACGGCAACGAGCCGGTCACGCGGGAACTGATTCGCGAGGAAGTCGCCGGGCATCTGGCGCCGCTCTTCTACCTGCAAATGAGCGCCAACCTGATCCCGATCGGGATGCTGGTCTTTAAGAAGATCCGCACAACGCCGGCTCTGCTGCTGGCGGCCACGCTGCTGGTCAACGTCGGCATGTACACGGAGCGTCTGTTGATCGTGATCGGCAGCCTGCAGCGCAACCACATGCCATTCAACTGGGGAACGTACCGTCCGACGTGGGTGGAGATCAGCATCGTCGCCATGACCTTCGCCGGATTCGCGCTGCTGTATATCCTGTTCTCACGCATTGTGCCCTACGTGCCGGTGTGGGAAATAAAGGAAGGACGCTTGCGCTATACCTTGCGCCGTATCGGACGGCTGCTGGTGCCGACCGCGGCGGAAATCGAATGACCGACACGAAGACTCTGATCGCCCTCTTCGAGGAGGGCACTCACACTGCCGAGGCGATTGACGCCTTGCACCTGCTCGGCATCCCGGACGACCAGATGACCGTCATGTCCGGTGTGCCGTACCCGGAGCGCGCGCTGGGCCGAGGCCGCGAATGGCTGACCCTGCCCTACATCGTGTTGGCCGGGGCCGTGGGCGGTCTCCTCTTCGGCCTGTTCCTCGCGGTCGTCACCCCGCATCTCTACCGGCTGGACGTGGGCGGCCATCCGCCGGTCGGCCTGCCCCCCGCGGCCATCATCACTTTTGTCTTCACCATGATGGCTACCATTGTCTCGACTTTCCTGGGCGTGCTCTGGGAATTGAACTTCCCCCGCTTCGGCCCGGCCCCCTACCACCGACTCGTGACCGACGGCCACCTCGCGGTGCTGTTGGAATTCCCGGCTGCGCTGGAGGCCGGAGTGCGCCAGGTTCTCGAGGCCCATCAGGCCCACTCCATCGGCGAACCGGAAAGGATGGCGCTGTGAGCCTGCGACGGCGGCGCGGCCTGATCATCGTGGCCCTTCTGGCGACGCCCTTCATCGTCGGATGGCTGGTCACCTTTGAAATCATCAAGGTCCCTTTTCCGACCGACATGGCCGACCAGCCCTCGGTGGATTACCAGGAGGGGCCGCGGCGCCTGCCACCCGAGGGGGCCGTGCCGGTGCAGGGATTGTCGGTGATCCCCGAAGAGTTCCCCGCCAATCCGGTGCCTGCCGACGACGTCTCGCTGCAGCGCGGCGCCATCCTGTACAGCATCCACTGCCAGTTGTGCCACGGTGCGGAAGGACACGGCGACGGGCCTCTGGCTGACTACTTCGACCAGACGCCGCGAAACCTCACGGTTCCGCAGATCACTGCCGAGTTCGACGGCGTGGTCTACCTGACCATTGCGCAGGGCCTCCGGCAGATGCCCTCGCTGGCGGAAAACCTGACGCCGCGTGAGCGCTGGGATGTGATTAACTTCGTCCGCACCCTGCCGTTCAAGTTGGGCGAATGAGGAGGTACGCAACATGCTCATCCACCGGGTATCGGAAATGGTGAGCGCCGGGAGGCGCAAGTCAGGCCTCAGCGATCACATTTCACACCGCCCCTCCCCGTTCCGCCTGCGGATGCTGCTCCTCGGTCTGGCTCTGTTGCTGAGCGCCTGTGCCGGGCCGCGCAGCCTCCCGGCCGGCCCGACGCCCATCCCCACGCTCATCCCGGCGACGGAGCCGGGCAGCCCGTTGGGCGCGGCGGCAACGCCATCCTTCACCGTCCTGGGTTTTCCGGCGCGGCCACCCTCGGCGGTGCCGGGCCAGCCGCTCTATTCAACCCACCGCGCGCGTTGCCCCGGCGCGGACGGAAACGGTGTCGTCCCCGGCGCGCG
>CAYZNA010000160.1:0-1241 GCA_964478665.1 uncultured Anaerolineales bacterium | reverse complement strand
AACTTCAACGACCTGGATTACATGCGCGGCGAGACCCCGGCTTATTTCTACGCCGCGGTTTCCGAGGGACGCGGCGAAATGCCGCCCTTCGACGATGCGCTCACCTCCGACGAACGCTGGGATGTGGTGTTCTTCGTGTGGCGCTTTTCCACCAACAACACGACTCTCGCGCTCGGAGAAAGCATCTATAAAGGCAATTGCGCCGCCTGCCACGGGGAGGACGGCACAGGCAAGGCGCTGGGCGCGGCCGACTTCACCGACCTGCGCGTGGTAGACAACCGCGCTCCCCGCGATTTCTACCTGACCGTAACGCAGGGCAAAGGCTCGATGCCAGCCTGGCAGAGCCGCCTCTCACAGGCCGACCGCTGGGCGGTGATTGACTACCTGCGCACCTTTTCCTACGAGCCGGCGCTCCCCGGAGAAGCCGCCGTCGCGCCTCCGCCAACGGTCATCGCGGCCGAAGTTCCCTGCGATCCAGCCTACCTGGCGCAATCCAATCCCTTTGCCTGGGACGACGCCGCCGCCAGCGCCGCCGGCCAGACAATCTACGACCAGGCGTGCGCCATGTGCCACGGCCCGGATGGTTCGGGCGCGCTGCCCGGCACATCCGATTTCACGACCGCGCAGATGCAGGACGCGCTTCGCGCCGACAGCGGGCAATACCTCTGCACGGTCGCTCAGGGCCGGCAGGCCATGCCCGGGTGGAGGGAAACGCTTACGCTCGAGCAAATGTGGCAGGTGCTGACCCACATCGCCACTCTGGGAAAGTGACCCCGCAGACGGGGGCCGGGAAAGTGGAACAGAGCTGCGCATCCTTCTCCTCCCGCTGGCGGCTGGCTTTTCCCCAACCCAACTCCGCCACGCCCTGAACTTGATCGAAGCGCTACTGGTATGTTCCGCCAAACACATCGCAAATAGCGCCAATGGGCGGGTAGGTGGGGAATGGGCGAGTTGCTTGCTGACGGGCCAACAGATGCGACAGAAAGAAGGTCAGGCCTCCGGAGGCGAACGCGCTCAAAAGGGACATTCGCTGTGCCCGACAGGATCGGAACTCATCCGATGAGGGTCAGGAACTTCTCCACCACTTGAGAATCAAAATGCTTGCCGGCTTGTTCCTGAAGATGAGCGAGCACTTTCGCTTCCGGCCAGCCAGGCCGGTACGGGCGATCCGAGCGCAGCGCGTCGTACACGTCGGCCACGGCGAAGATGCGCGCCGCCAGCGGAATCTCCTCGCCCCTCAG
>CAYZNA010000159.1:0-8047 GCA_964478665.1 uncultured Anaerolineales bacterium | reverse complement strand
ATTGTCCCGACCGTGAACGATTGTCGGTTGCATCACGTGTGTCGTGAATCGTGAGACGCCTCACGAATCAGGCGTTGCGCACGAGGCGGCGATAAATCCAGTACAGCGCCGGAATGTACACCCGATCGAAGGCGCCGGGGGCGCGGGCCAGCCGGCCGCCAAAGCCGCGCTTGAAACGGTACACGCCCCACAACCCGTCGGAGCGGGACCGGAACTGCGCCTCGAGGGTCGCCTCGTCGCAGTCCGGCACGCCGTACAGGTCGTAGGTCTGGCAGCCGCGCGCCGCGGCCCATTCCAGGGCGGCCCACTGGGCCAGGTAGGGGGCCATGCGCTGGCGCTCTTCCCCGGCGGAGGCGCCGTACAGGTACCACGCGCGCGCGCCGCGGGCAAAGGCCATCACGCCGGCCAGCGGGCGATTTTGATAGTATGCCGTGAACAGGGCGCACTCGCCGCGTGAGTGAAACAGCTCAAAGGCGCGCTGATAATAGGCCGAAGTGTGCACGCCGAAGCGATCGCGCCGCCCGGTGACCTGCATGAGAGCGTTGAATGCGGCCAGGTCGTCGCCGGCGCGCACGGCGACTCCCTTTTTGCCGGCCAGCCGGATATTGTAGCGCGTTTTTTGCCTCATCCGGGAGAGGGTCCCCGCCGGGAAATCGCTCAGGTCCACGACGAGGGTCCGGGGGGGCTGGACACCGTCGGGGGAGGGGAAAAAGGCCGGGGGACCGGGAATCGGTGGGGTAAGCGGGTCCGGCTCGGTTTTGAGCAGGATGGCGCGGCGGGAGCGGCACAACCGGTCGAGGGCCGGCAGCAGGCCGGCCCAATCCGCCGGCTCGGCCGTTCCCACCGGCCCCATTGGCAGATAAGCCACGCTGAAGCCGAGCGGCAGCGGGCGGAAGAGCACCTGCGCGCCGCAATCGCCGGCCACGAGCCTGACCGGCTGCCAGCCGAAGGTCGCCTTCAGTTCGCCCCACGCGGCGGTCTGCAACAGGTGGGTCTGCGGGTGGCCTTCCAGCCAGCGTTCCCATTCCGGGGCGGTTAGCAAACTCGACGAAGCGCCATGTGAACCGGGCATAGAAGGCGATCCTGGCAATACGCCACGAGCAACTTGCACGGGCCGGCCGGGTTGAGTAGTTCAAAGACACACCATCACTCTGAAGCTGTGAAGATAGGCACGGCGAGATTATATCATCCGGCATTTGGCGGCCCGGCAGATTGTGGTACAGTGCACTCACGCCCTGTTCGTGGGAGACCGAAGATGATGCACGATCGAACAAGCCTGGAAAGAGCGCGCGAGACCGGCGACAACCCGCGCTATCGTCCGGAACGACGGATGCGCGAGCGCCGGCGGGCCGCGCAGGCCCTGCGCCAGAGCGAGGAGCGCTATCGCATTCTGCTCGACGCCATGGCGGAGGGCGTGATCTTGCTGGACGCCGGCGGTCGCGCGCAGACCTGCAACCCCGGCGCCGAGCGCATTCTGGAGTTGCCGGCGGAGGATCTGCTGGGGCGGGGGCCGGTCTGGCCGGGCTGGCGGGCGCTCTGTGCGGACGGTCGCCCTTGCACAGCGGAGGAATGGCCGGTCAATGTGACGTTACGCACCGGGCAGCCGGTCCACAACCAGATGGTGGGAGTACGCAGACTGGATGGATGGTTGCGCTGGCTGACCTTAAACACCCGCCCGGTGTTTGAGGCCGATGGCCGTACCCTGCGGCGGGTGGTGGTGACTTTCACCGATGTGACCGAGGCCAGGCAAGCGGCGGACGAGCTGAATCAGCGCAACGCTGAGTTGTCCACGCTGCTGGAGGTCACTCGCGCGGTTTCCTCCAGCCTGGAGCTGAGTGAAGTGCTGCGTCAGGTGGCCACTTCGATGGCGCGCGCGCTGCACATGCAAAGTTGTTGCCTGTCTTCCTATGACGCTGAGGCCCGGACGGTGACCACGCTGGTGGAATACGACGCGCGCGGCCAGTCGGACCTCTCTAATCTGGGAGCAGTTTACTCACTGGCGGAGTATCCCGCAACAGCCCGGGTGCTGGCCCCCGAGACCTTCGGCAATCGGGTGCTGGCCCCCGAGACCTTCGGCAATCGGGTGCTGGCCCCGGGGGGCGCGCCGCGGGTGGTGCGGGCTGCCGACCCGGCTGCCGATCCGGCTGAGCTGGCGCTATTGCGGCGCTACGGCGACGAAGTGTTGTTAATGCTGCCCCTGCAGGCCGGCGGACGGGTGGTGGGGCTGGCCGAGTTGTTCGACGCGGACCCCGGGCGCGATTTCACCCCGCGCGAGCTGCGCCTGGCGCAGGCCCTGGCGGATCAGGCCGCGGTGGCCAGCGAGAACGCCTGGCTGCATCTTGCCACCCAACAGGCGCGGCGCCGGGCCGAGGTCCTGCGGGAGGCCAATCTGGCTCTGTCGCGCAGCCTGGACCTGGAGGAGGTGCTTCGGACCTCGCTCAAGGCCCTGCGGGGTCTGATTGGCCATGATCGGGCGGAAGTGTTACTGCTGGATGACGCCCCCCGCGTGACGTTGTGGGTTGGGCGCAGCCGGGAGCAGGGCGCCGAAGTGGAGCGGGTGGAGGAGCGGTCGTTTGGACTGGACGAATGTCAGTATTTGAGTGAGATAATGGCTACCCGGCAGAGCCGGTTGATCCCGCGCACGCGCCAGGTTTCGATGTGGCCGGCGTGGACCGGCCAGCAGGCTTCGGCCCAGGTGTGCTGGATGGGCGTGCCGCTGGTGGCCGGCGGCCAGGTGATCGGCATGTTCTCGGTGGAAAGCAACAATCCGGAGTCGTTCACAGCCGAGCATTTGCAACTGGCCGAAGCCATGGCCGCACAGGCCGCGGTCGCCATTCGCAACGCGCAGTTGTTTGCCGAGTTGCGGGCCGGGCGCGAACGCCTGCATTGGCTTTCCCGGCGGCTTCTGACGGCTCAGGAGGAAGAGCGGCGACGGGTGTCGCTGGAACTGCACGATCAAGCCGGCCAGGCGCTGACCGCCCTGAAAATCAAACTGGAACTGATCCGCGCTGACCTGCCGGAGGAGTCTGGTGCTCTGCGCCGGGAGATGGCAGAGGCAGTCAGTCTGACCGACGCCACCCTGGAGGATATCCGGCTGCTGGCCCACAACCTTCGCCCGCCGGCGCTGGACACCCTGGGACTCAATCTGGCGCTGGAAGGCTTCTGCCGCGAGTTTGCCCGCCACACCCGGCTGGCCATTGACTATCGCGGCGAGCCGTTGCCCCCACTCTCCGGCCCGGCCAGCATGGCGCTGTACCGCTTCCTGCAGGAATCGCTGACCAATGTGGCCCGGCACGCTAACGCCAGCCGGGTGAGCGTCTCCCTGTGGCGTGACTCCCGAGACGTGCTGTTGCGGGTGGAGGATAACGGCCGGGGGGCGCATTCTGGCCCCGAGCCGGGCGAGGCGGCCACCGGCGAGTCTGGCACCGCAAAGGCCGGCATTGGCCTGATCGGAATGCAGGAGCGGCTGGAGTTGCTGGGCGGCTGTCTGGTGGTGGAGCCGTGTCCCGTGCAGGGGATGCGCCTGACGGCGCAGGTGCCCTGTGTGGAGCAGGCGCCGCAAGAGAACGCGTTGCAAATGGAGGCGGACCGATGACCATTCGGGTTATTCTGGCCGACGATCACCAGTTGGTGCGGCAGGGTTTGCGGGCACTGCTGGAAAAAGCCGGCGACATTAAAGTAATCGGCGAGGCCGCCGACGGGCAACAGGCAGTGGAATTGGCGGGTTCCCTGACGCCAGACGTGGTGGTGATGGACCTTTCCATGCCGCGCCTGCACGGAACCGAGGCCACCGGGCGCGTGCGTGCGCTGCGCCCGGCGCCGGAGGTGGTAATGCTCTCCATGCACTCGGATGAGTCGCTGGTCAGGCAGGCCTTGCGCAGCGGTGCACGCGGCTACGTGCTCAAACGCTCGGCCACTGAGGAGCTGCTGTTGGCGGTGCGCGCTGCCAGCCGCGGCCAGACCTACCTCAGCCCGGCCATATCCGGACCCATTTTAGCGGACTACCTGGCCGGGGTGACCTCGCCGGCCGAGGCCAGCCCGCTGGACCGGCTGACCTCCCGCGAGCGAGAGGTGCTGCAACTGGTTGCCGAGGGCCGCACCAACCGCGAAGTGGGCATGCTGTTGACCATCAGCCTGAAGACCGTGGAAAAGCACCGCGCCAGGGTGATGTCAAAGCTCAACGTGTGTGACCTGCCGGCGCTGATGCGCGTGGCGATCCGGCATGGTCTGGTGCCCCTGGACGAATAGCGTTATGCGTCGCTCACTTGCCGCCTGCCGCAAGCTTGCCGATAGCATTTCGGAGCTTCGCCCGCTGTCGGCCACGCCGCAGTTTGAGCTGCCGCCGGAAAAGCTGACGGGGAGAGACCTGCGCGCCCTGTTTGCGGAGGCCTTGCAGGCGGGCGTTTCCGACCCGGCGCGTGGCCTGGCCCTGGCGTGGGTGGCCGCAGCCGAGGCCGAGCGCCACCCGCGCGGGGACTTCCGCCGCTACGGGCGGTGCACGCTGGGGCGCGCGCTGCTGCGCGCCGAAGTCTGGGACCAGGCGCAGGCCACCCTGGAGCAGGCGCGCGCAGCGTGGTCGGAGGCGCCCGATGACGCCCGGACCCGCTCGCAGATCGCGTTGTGCCGGTGGGCGCTTGGCGTAGCGCTGCGCATGCGGAATCGCCACGCCGAGGCGTCGGCGTGTTTTCGGAGCGCCGCGCCGGCGCTGCGCCGCGCCGGCCTGTGGCTGGAGGCCGCGCGCTGCCTGCGAGACTGGGCCGTGTTGCTCAACGTGCAGCAGAAGTACGACCAGATGGCGCGCAAGCTCACTTCCGCGCGCACCGTCTTCCACGCGCAAGACAGCGCCGTAGACCTGGCCCTGTGTGATCTGGTGGAAGGCGCGGCGCTGATACCCCAGGGGGATTTCCCGGAGGCAGCACAGTTGCTTGTGGCAGGCGCCGGCGTCTTGCAGGAGCACGAGGTGTTGCCGGACGCGGCGCGCGCAACCTGGCTGGCCGGACAGGTTGCCTATCATCAGGGCCGGTACGAGCAGGCGCTGGAGCTGTTCAACTTGACGGTTGTACGCTTTCGCCGCATGGGGTTGGACTTTCGCGAGGCCATGGGCCTGGGAGACCGCGGACTGGCGCTGTGGGGCCTGGGGCAACTGGAGCAGGCCGGCCAGGCTTTCCGTGAAGCGATTGCCGTCCTGGAGCGACTGCATCCCGGAGCTTACATCGGCGAGACCAATCGCTACAACCTGGGCGTGGTTTTGCTCGAGTCCGGCCGGCTGGCCGCGGCTGAGAAGGAGTTCAAGCGCGCGCTGGAAGGCTTCCGGGAACTGGAGGACCGGCGCTGGATAGCGAACTGTCTGGCCGGGCTGGCCGAGACTGCCCTCACCCGCGGAGAGCTGGCAGAGAGCCTGCGGCTGTTCCAATTGGCGTGCGCTCTGTTCCGTAAGGCGAGGGATCGCGCGTTCGAGGGCGTTGCCATGCGCCGCATGGCAGAGGTCTGCGCCGAGCTGAACCAATTCGACCGTGCGAGGTCCTTGCTGCTGGCGGCGCTGGCGCAGGCCCGGCGCGACGGCAACCCCTACCGGCTGGCGAGCGCATTGCTGCTGCTGGCCGGGGCGGAGAGCGCGCTGTGCGAAAGGGACATGGCTTCCGAGCGATACGCCGAAGCCGAGCAAGTTGCCCGCAGCGCAGACCTGCCGCAACTGGTGGCCCGCTGCCAACTGCACCAGGCGCAGGCGATGGTTG
The DNA here is from genome assembly GCA_964478665.1 of uncultured Anaerolineales bacterium. Classification (GTDB taxonomy): domain Bacteria; phylum Chloroflexota; class Anaerolineae; order Anaerolineales; family CAYZNA01; genus CAYZNA01. The sequence continues at coordinate 2,312 of CAYZNA010000159.1, read as the reverse complement.
ATACCGGCGATCTGGCGGGCGCAGAAGCGCTGGCCCGGGCCGCCCGCGACACCTTTGCCGAGCGGGAGTATCTGTTGTGGCAGGCTCGCTGCGACCTGCTGGAGGCCCATTGCCAGCGCCTGCGCGGGCAGTTCGAGTCCGCTCGGGCCGGATTTCTGGCGGTGCTCTCCGGCCCGGGTACGCTGGTGCCGGAGCTGGCGGCGCTGGCCCACCTGGGACTGGGCTTGATTGCCGAAGCGGAGAACAATCCGTCCGATGCACGTGCGCATGTAACTCAGGGCATCCTGGCCCAGCGCCGCACCCGCCGTTCGCTGCGACAGGCGGAACTGATGGCGGGCTATCAGGCCCATCATGTCCAGCTTTTTGATCTGGGGCGGCGCCTGGCGCTGGCCGACAGCAGGGAGGTGTCGTGGTTGCTCTGGCTGGAGGAGGAGCAGCGCGCTCAAAGCCTGCTTATCCGGCTGGCGTCGCCGGCTGCGCCCTCCGCCTCACCCGCCGAGCGCCGCCAACAGAAGAAGGTCGAAACGCTGGAAGCCCGGATGCGGGCCTTGCAAGCCATTGTGGACGAGAACCCCTCCAGCTTCAGGCGCGGCGCCATCGTGTGGAGACAGCGACGCGAGCAGGCCAGGGTCAAGTTGGGCCAGGTGCAGCAGCAGTTCAACGATGCTTATCACAATATGGCCGGGCTGCGCCACAATGGGCACTCCGGCGGGGAAGGCGGCGAGTTTGAGCTGGACTGCTTCTGCCGCCAGGTGGCCGGACACCTGCCTCAGGACTGGCAGGCGCTGATCTACCACTGGTCGGGCGACAGGCCTACTATCCTGTGTCTTTCGGCCGCCGGCCTGCTGGCGATCAGTCAGCCGGAGCCTGATCCCGAGCTGGCGGCACTGGTGTGGGCGCTCAGGCCGGGCGAGATGCCCGATGGGGCCGACTCTGCTCGCGCCCTGGCTCGACTGTCGCCATGGCTGCTCCCGCCGGCGCTGGCCGAGAGCCTGCACCCCGACCGGCTGCTGCTCATTTTGCCCTCCGGCCCGCTGGCCTACCTGCCCTTTGCCGCGCTGCCGCTGGGGGAGAACGGCCTGCATCTGGTGGAGCGCGCAACACTTTGCTGCGCGCCCTCCCTGCAGGTGCTGGCCGCGCTGGCGGCCCGCCAACCGGCTACCGCGCAGAGCGGGCGCGTGCTCGGCGTGGGCTACGCCGGGGGGCGCAACGCCAGCATCTCGCGGCTGCGACGTGTGGCTGACGAGATGGAGGTCCTGCGCCAGGAGCACGGCGGGAATCTGACTTTGCTGGACGCGGACCGCGCCACGGTGGCTGAACTGCGCCGGCTGGACCGCCGCGGCCGGCTGCGGGGGTTCGAGTGCCTGCACTTCACCGCCCACGGTGGGTTCGACCGCGAATTTCAGCGCGCCTCCGGCCTGCAGTTGGCCGATGAGATCTTGAGCGCCTACACCATTGCCGGCTTTCGGCTGGCGGCGCGGGCGGTTATCCTCAACGTGTGCCAGGGGGCGGCACGGGAGGTGTTGCCCGGCGACGAGTGGGTGGGGCTGGTGACAGCCTTGCTGGGCGCCGGAGCGCAGTCGGTGGTGGGCGATCTGTGGCCGCTGCCGGATCAAGCCGGCCCGTTCATCGCCCGAGGGTTGCACCGCGCGCTTAAGCACGGGGGCAACCTGGCAAGCGGCCTGGCGCAAGTGCAGCGCGAGCAAATTCGCCTCGGCCAGCCGCTGCGCGCGTGGGCCGGCATGAGCGCGATCGGGCTGCCGTGATAGGTTTTTGACAACTCATTCATCCCATGCTAAACTTGGCGAAGTTTGTCACAAACAGCCAGGGCGCGGCGAGAGGCACGCTCTGGCTTGTACTCGTCAAATAATTACTTCCGCCCAGACCCTCAGGGTCTCAGAGACCCTGAGGGTCTAAAGGGAACTTGTTTCTTGACGACTCCCTTGCTTAAGGAGTGCTGATGCTGAACCAGTGGCTGTTTGTTGGTATGTTCATGATCCTCGCGATCACAGCAGGCGCCGCCCCGATTGTGGTGGCGCGTTTCCTTGCCCCGCATAAGCCCAACAAGGCCAAACTGGACCCGTATGAGTGCGGCATGGAGACCGTTGGGGATACGTGGGTGCAGTTCAAAGTGCAGTATTACATCTTCGCCCTGGTTTTCGTGGTGTTCGACGTGGAAACGGTTTTCCTTTTCCCCTGGGCGGCAGCCTACGGGAAGATGGGGCTGTCTGCGGTGTTTGAAGGGGTGTTGTTTATCGTCATCCTGGCGGCCGGGCTGATCTACGCCTGGCAACACGCGGCCCTCGGGCGGG
>CAYZNA010000158.1:5335-8054 GCA_964478665.1 uncultured Anaerolineales bacterium | reverse complement strand
GCTTTTGAGAAGGCCGCTCGGCCTATTGGCCCGTTTGGGCTCTAAACTCCAGTAAGTGGTAAGTGAGGCCTATTCCACCAGGGTGTGAATCTGCTCGTGCATGTACAGCGGCAGGTAGTACAGCCCGCCGGCATTCTTGCCGCTGGAGCCGGAGCCTTTCCAGCCGCCGAAGGGCTGGAAGCCGGGCCAGGCGCCGGTGGTGGCGCCCTGCGGGCGGTTGGCATAGGTCACGCCGGCCTCGATTTTCCGGAAGAACCAGCTTGCTTCCTCTTTGCTGCCGTAGAACCCGGCGGTCAGGCCGTAGCTCACGTCGTTCGCCAGGGTCATAGCCTCATCCAGGCTGTCCACCGCGTGGATCATGGTGATGGGCAGGAACATCTCGTGCTGCCACAGGCGGTGATCCATCGGCACGTTGTCGGCGATGGTCGGCTCGCAGAAGTAGCCGTGGGCCAGCTCGCCCGCCACCAGTTGCTTGCCGCCGGTCAGAATGTCGCCGGCGCCGGAAAGCTCCTCGGTGAACTGCGAGAAATCCTTGTACGCCCCCTGATTGATGACCGGCCCCAGGTACACTTCCTTACGGGTCGGGTCGCCCACCACCAGCTTGCCGGTCAGGTCCACCAGCCGCCGGGTGAGGGCCTCTTTCACCGGCCGCTCCACAAAGATGCGGCTGTTGGCAGAGCATTTCTGCCCCTGCAACCCAAAAGCCGAGCGCATGATGCCGATGGCGGCCCGCTCCAGATCGGCGTGGCGCGAGACGATGCTGGGGTTCTTGCCGCCCATCTCCAGAATGGTGGGGCGCGGGTAGCGGCCCCGCGAGAAGCTGCGGTAGATGTGCATGCCCACGTCGTACGAGCCGGTGAAGGTGATGCCGTCCACCAGCGGGCTGTCGAGCAGCGTCTGGCCCACCGTGCTGCCCGGCCCGGTGACGTAGTTGAAGACGCCCTGCGGCAGGCCGGCGTCGCGGAAGCACTCGGCCAGCAGGCGACCGGTCCACGGGGTATCGCTGGAGGGTTTGAACACCACGCAGTTCCCGGCTGCCAGCGCCGCCCCGGAGGGGCCGCCGGCCAGCGCAAAGGGGAAGTTGAAGGGCGAGATCACCACCCACACGCCGTAGGGCTTGAGCACCGAGAGGTTGCTGATCTTGTAGCCCTTGAGCGGGTCGGCGCCCATTTTCTTCACAAAGCCGCCGTTGTCCTCCACCGACTGGCAGGAATAGTAGATCAGGTCGGCGGTCTCCTGCACGTCGCCGAGGGCCTCCATGCGGTTCTTGCCCACTTCCAGCGCCATGGCCGCGCCGATCTCGTACACGCGCTTTTCGATCAGCCCGGCAGCCTTGCGCAGCAGCCGGATTCGGTCGCGCCACTTCATCCCGCTCCACAGCGGGACCGCGGCGCGGGCGGCCTCCAGGGCGTCCTGCGCGTCCTGCGCTGTGCCCTTCTGGAAGGTGCCCAGCAGCCAGTTGACGTTGATCGGGGAGCGGTCCTCGAACTTCTGCTCGGCAAAACGCTCCTTGCCGGCGATCAGCATGCCATAATCCTGGCCCAGGTTGCCGCTTACTTTTGCCAGCGCCTTCTCGAAGTTCTGGTGCATTTCGTCGGGCGGGCTGAACATGGTGGCATAGGTCAGCTTGAAGGCTGGCCTGCCGGCCGTTTTTTTGCTTGTTTTACTGGTTGCCATAACGGGACCTCCTGAGTGGGGAGTGGGGAATGGGGAATGGGGAATGGGGAATGGGGAATGGAGATTGGGGAATGGGGATTGGAGATTGGAGAATGCGTATATTTCAATCGAATGAGAGGCGGACCGGCCAGCGGTTGCGCTGGTGGGCGCGCGCGTAGCAGTCCGCCAGATCGAAAACGTGGATGTGCGGATATTCCAGCGGGAGCGTGATCGCGGGGAGCGGGTCAGCCGTCCCCCAGCCCCAACCCCAGTGATGTCGCGTGCGCGGCTGCGCTTGCGAGGCCCACACAAGGTACGGAGACTGGCTCAGCCGCTCGACCGCGCGCGGCAGGTCGCGTTCCCCCTCGCGCAGCAGGTCTATCTCGATGTAACTTACCGGGCCGGATAAATACCCTCGCCGTTTCGCTAGAAACTTACGGCGGTCGGCAGCGCCATACACGCCCTTGTTGGAGGGCGACAGCAGCTCAATGACCGCCACCACCCGGCTGCCGAAGACGTCATCCGGGTCGGGCATGTCGCGGCGCCGGACCTCTATGGAACGTTGCTCAATTTCATCCAGCGCCTCGTCGGCCTCCAGCAAGGCCGGCGTTGGCGCAAGGGCGGCGGGGGTATAGGTCGCAACGGCAGGGGCCAGCAGCGTCACATCCACGTCCGCCGTGACTGGGCGGCTCGGCCCGTCCAGGCGTGGGATCAACAACAGGTCAGATTCAAAATCAACCAGATAGGCGTCCCCCAACTGGTCGCGCAGTTGCTCAAACATTTCTACGATGAGGTGTTTGTGAAACACCCACCACAGACCGCGCTGTTCGATGCGTTCGTCTATTGCTTGCATGCGACTATCTCGCCTGACCGGACCGGCAATGGCCAAGTATAGCGCGAGTCGGTGGGGGACGTCAAAGTAGTCAGGCCGGCGGGCGAGGTTCCCGGTCAGCGGCGCAGCCACCTCGCAGGTCCCTTTTGCAGGCCGCTGGCAGCCCCTTGCCGGTCGAGTGTATACTTCGTGCGTGTTTGCGTTGGAACGTTGAAACGTTGAAACGTTGAA
>CAYZNA010000158.1:0-5235 GCA_964478665.1 uncultured Anaerolineales bacterium | reverse complement strand
TCGCTGAATCGCTGAATCGCTGAATCGCTGAATCGCTGAATCGCTGAATCGCTGAATCGCTGAGGGCGATGTTTAGCCGGGTCAGCGATTCAGCGATTCCGGGCCGGCTACCTTACGGCGGGCTGTATCCGTCGAAGACCACCGCGTCTCCGTTACACGCCGGGTCGTGCTGGCCCACTACCCGGATCTGCACGGTGTGCGCTCCGTACGGCAGCCCGTCGAAGACCTCCTCTTGCTGGAACTGCCAGTTGTTCGCGTTGCACAGGTCCACCCTGGCGAGGAAGCCGCCGTCCACCAGCACGTCGGCCTTGCCCAGCATCGGTCCGTGCGCGCTGATCCACGTGAACTGCGTGCCCACGAAGTCAAAGAAGACCGAGGCACTGGCGGTCGAATTGTAGTGCACGCTGCCCCCGAACGCCGCTCCCACCAGTCTACCCACCCACAGGTCGTACTGCACGGTGGCACCGTCGTCTTCGACCGTCAGGTTGCGATATTGGAAGGCATCCACCCGTACCTCGGTGCCGGTGGAGAGCGGATTCTTTTCTCCCAGAACCTTGACCAGGATGGAATGGCGGGCGTTGGGCAGGCCGCCGAATCGCACAGCGTGCTGGTACACGGCTGTGGCCCAATACAGGTCAAGCACGCCCTGGCTGTTGCCGTCCACGAAGATCTCGGCCTTGCCCTGATCCGGGCCGAGGTAACTGAGCAGCGTGATCGAACGGGTAGCCTGCGCTGTGCGATAGGTGAGCGTCCGGCCGCTGGTGTTGTCCGCGCGGTATCCGCCGCCGGAGGCCAGCGGGTCGGCGACCCCCGCCCAGTGGTCGTAGGTGACGGCATAATCGGGATCGTCCACCAGGGCCATGCACCAGACGTCGAAGGGATCGAAGTCCACCAGGCCCAGCGCCACGTTATCAACGCCGTGCCACACGCGGTCTTCGATCTCGGCGAGGATATCCGTCCGCCAGCAATTGTGCTCGGCGTCCACCTGCTCGCCGCCGGCGGGGTTGCCGTTGTACAGGTCATTGGGGGTGGCGGGATCGTCGGCGGTGTTCTCGTACAGCGCGTTGCCGTGGATCGGCGGGCGAGTGCCGCTGTTGAGATAAATGCCCCCGCCCCCGTGCGCCGTCGTGGCCGAATTGCCGACGATGGCGTTGTCGAGGATCGTCGTGTAGGTGCTGGCGCCGACGTAGATGCCGCCGCCGGAGAAGAGTGCGGTGTTGGCGGTGATGACGTTGTCGCTGACTTCGCCCCCGTGGGCCTCCACCTGGATGCCACCGCCGTAGTTCGCGCTGTTGCCGGTGATCGTGTTGCCGGAGATCAGGGCGTGGCCGTACATGAAATCCACGCTGAAGTAGATCCCGCCACCGCTGGCCCCCGCGCTATTGCCCTCGATGTGGTTGCCGATCACCGTGGTGGAACCCCGGTAGGCGTTCAGGCGCATGCCTCCGCCTCCGCCAATTGTCGAGTTGTTGCGGATGGTGTTGCTGGTGATCGAGACCTCATAGCCGTACGAGGTATAGATGCCCGAATCGGTGTTGTCGTGGATGAAATTGCCGTTGATGTGCGCCGAACTGCCGTGGATGTAGATTCCGCCGGCCGGCGCAAAACCCCCGCTCACGCCGTTCTCGTAGATCTCGTTGTTGTCAATGTTCGGATAGGCCTCGCTGAACGCGGTGATGGCGTAGTCGCCGCTGTAGCGCATGGTGTTGCCGTCAATACATGGCCCTGAGTTCTGAATGCGCACGGCGCCGTTGTCGCCCACCGCGGCGCCGCCAGCGTACTCCACCACCGCCTGCCGCAAGATGCTGCCGCTGCCGTCACACAAGGGGTCATCTGCGCTGGTCGGGTCGAAGAGAATGTAGCCCCAGTCGCCTTTGTCTGGCAGTGCTTCGTCGGAGGTGAAGACGATCTGGTCGCCTGCCACTCCCTGGGCATCCAGCCGGCCGGAGACGATCAGCGAGGTCCCGGCCTGAAACCTGACCGTCGTCCCTGGCAGAATGGTGAGTGTCACGCCGCCCAGCACGGTCACGTTGGCGGTGACAATGTACGGATCGCACAGCAGCGGCCCCCACGTGGCGTCGGCGGCGATGGCCCCGGCGACGTTGCAGGGCAGTGCGGCCGGGGTGGCTGTAGCGCCGACGGCCGGCGAAAGACCGGAGACGGCCAGCAGCCAGATCAACGAAAGGGCCAGTGAGGCGCGCAGGAAGCGCCCCGGCGCGCGGGTATGAGTGTTCATGGAAACCTCCTTCTGGGGTACAGTAAATCACGCAAGGCTGGTAGGGCCTCGCGCCGGCTGACCGGCAGATCGCCGGTACAGTTCGAGTATACGCCTCAGAGGGAGGATAGCTGGACTCAGCGCCAACAATCAGCCAATAATCCGCCAGCAGCAGAGCAACTGTGGGGGGAAGGACTGGCCGCGAATAGGGGCGCGGACGCGCGGCGGCCCCCGACCCCACCCCCGGCCCCTCCCCTGATAGGGGAGGGGAGTCGGCCCCTGCCTGGCGGGCGAGGCCTGTCAGCCGGTGGCAAGCCTGTACCCATACCCGGGCACCGTGAGGATCAATACCGGGTAATGGGGGTTCGGCTCCAGCTTCTCGCGCAGGCGTTTGACCAGGCTTTCGATCTGATAGTCCAGTACTGCGGAACGGTATTCCGGCCACACGGCGCGGCTGATTTCCGCCTTGCTGTGTACGCGACCCGGCGCCTGATAGAGCAACCGGAACAGGGCCTGCTCCCTCGGGGAGAGATGCACCGGTTCCCGGTCCACCCACACCTCGCCGCTGCTCAGGTCGGCCACGAGCGCGGGAATCCCGGCTGTACGCAGGGTGGCCTCCGGGTCGCGGAAGGTGAACAGCGCGCCGGCCACGGCAATTTGATCGCTGTCGCACAGCGCCGCGGGGGCAGTGAGGCGCCGGCCGTTGAGGAAAGTGCCGTTGGCGGAGGCCTGGTCGTGCAGCGTGTATCCCTCCGCCTCGCGGCGCACCTCGGCGTGGCGGCGGGAGGCCCGCCGGTCTGCCACGAACACCTCACACTCCGGGGCGCGGCCCAGCCGGATGACCGGCTGGCTGAGCGGAAAGCGCTGCCCGGCGGAATCCACCAGATAGGGCACGTCCTCGGTCATGGCCGGTCAGGGCGAGGTCTGGTGGTTGATCCGCAGCGTGGGCTGGTCGGCCGGCACGCGCTGTTCGCTCATGTACACCCAGTGATGGGCCTGATTGTGGCTGTCTTCCGACATCATCAGCAGCAGGCCCTGATTGGGGTCGCCGCGCTCAATCCAGGCGCGGGCCGCGCCGCTCACATCGAGGGTCAGCCAGCCTGCATCTGGCGCCGGCGCCATGTCCAGCGGGGTGGGATCGTAGTCCACGCCGGCGCTCAGGCCGGGCGCACTCCACGGCGTGTTGTAAGTCGCCGCGGTCGGTTCCCAGGCAGTCAGTATCCGGTATACTACCGCAGCGCCGGGAAAGGATTGGTCGCCCCACAGTTCGACTCGCAGGGTGAGGGTGGCCGAGACCACGGTAGCTCCGTCGGGAAGCGGCGGAATATGGAAGCGCAACAGGATGCGGTCCGGTGTGAGTGGTCCCTGCAGATGCACCAGATCGGCCTCCTGCCAGACCTCGTCCGGCAGGTCGGGGTCAAGCCACGTATCGTCCACCGCCTCCGGTCCGGCCAGGGTCAACGTGGCCGGCTCCGCCACTACTGGCGGTGTGGGCGTCGGCCGCTGCCCGAGTCCGGTCCACCATGCGCTCCGGGGCAGCAGTGCTACAGCGGCCAACAGCACGAGGGCCGCGGCGAGCGCGACGGCCATGGGCCGGCCGCGCTGCCGCTGGCGGGCGGACGGCGCGGCTGCCCTTGCGCGCGCTGCTCCGGCGGCCGCGATGGGTTCTGCGAGGGTTTGCAGAGCCTCGGCGAGGTTGCCGGCGGATTGAAAGCGGTCGGTGGGGCGCTTTGCCATCGCCTTGAGGATCACGCGCTCCAGCGCCTCCGGCAGGTCCGGCCGCACGGTGCGCGGCGAGGGCAGCGGGGCGTTGATGTGCTTGAGGATGATGGCGTAAGGAGTATCGGCGTCGAAAGGGAGCCGGCCGGTGCATAGCCGGTAGAGCAGCACCCCCAACGCATAGATATCCGAGCGGGCATTGCCCGGCTCCCCCTTTCCCTGCTCCGGGGACATGTAGGCCGGCGTTCCCGGCATGCCACCGCTGGCAGTGATGGCCGTGGCATCCACCATGAGGGCAATGCCGAAATCGGTCAGCACCGGGCGCCCGTCGGCGGCGAGGAGCACATTGGAGGGTTTGATGTCGCGGTGGACAACTCCCTCCCGGTGGGCGTGATCCAGCGCTGCGGCCAGGGCGCCCACCAGCCGGCACACCTCGGCCAGGTCCATGCGCTCATTGCGGCAGTCAAGCTCGTGCAGGCGGGCCTTCAGATTGGAACCCGGCAGGTACTCCATGACCAGAAAGGCCACGGCCCCGTCGCTGTCGAAATCGTACAGGTGAATGATGTTGGGGTGTTCGAGCGCGGCCACCGCGCGCGCCTCGCGCTGGAAGCGGGCCGCAAACTCGGGGTCGCCAGTAAGATGGGGGAGCAGAACTTTGGCGGCCACGTAGCGGTCCAGATCGGGCTGATAGGCCTTGTAGACCTGGGCCATGCCGCCCTGACCAATTTTCTCGATCAGGTGGTACTTGCCGAGAGTCCTGCCAGTGAGATCGAACATGCTGAGTGCTCTTCAGTGCGGCGACTACGCGTCGCCACAACGCCGGAGTTGTTCGGTGCGATTCAAGTATACTCTATCGGTCCGGTGAACGCGAGCAAGCCCGCAGCGCTGCCGGGTGCATTTCCATTTGGTGGTCAATTTCGGACGGGGCATAGGGGCGCCCCGCCTGCAAGCCTGGGGCAGAGCTCCGGCGGGTGGACCCGGCTATCCTGGTGGCCAGCAGTTTGCCGTACCGGACTGCACTGCGCCGCTTTGCTGCTGCTGACCGCCTGCACGGCCCGTCCTGGCCCCGCCACGGCCTCGCCCCCCGCCCCGCCGCCGCGCCCCACCGAGCCGGGCGAGCAGTTCGTGGACGTGGGCGGCCGCCGGCTGTACCTCGTCTGCAGCGGGGAGGGCAGCCCGACCGTGGTGCTGGGCCGTCAGGTGTGCACGCAAAGATTGTCAGAAGAATCCCCGCACACCCCATTTGCGGAACATATCGCCGGCATGTCTCCCTGGCACCGCCCGCCACATCGTCCCGACAC
>CAYZNA010000157.1:5823-8095 GCA_964478665.1 uncultured Anaerolineales bacterium | reverse complement strand
CCCTGCGCGGATGCCCGCCCTGCGCGGATGCCCGCCCTGCGCGGATGCCCGCCCTACGGGGATCCCCCTGCCCGCAGCAGCTCCACCGCGCGATCGAGCTGCGGGTCGCGGTGGGCCTGGCGGTCCTCATCGCCCAACGGCACCGCCACATCCGGGGTGATGCCCTTGCCGGAAATCTGGCGCCGGTCGGGGGTCAGCCAGCGAGCGACCGTGACTCGCACCGCGCCCTGATCGTCCTTAAGCGCGTGCCAGTTCTGCACCGAGCCTTTCCCGAAGGAGGTCTCGCCCACCAGGGCGCCACGCCGCAGGTCCTGCACGGCCCCGGCCACGATCTCGGAAGCGGAGGCCGAGCCGGCGTTGATCAGCACCGCCAGCGGAATCTCGGTAGCCAGGCCGCGCCCGCTGGCGGTATACGTCTGTTCCCGGCCATCGCCGAACTGCTCGATCATCACCGTCCCCGAGGGAATAAACTGCGAAGCCACCTCGATGGCGGTGGGCAGGTAGCCGCCCGGATTGCCGCGCAGGTCCAGCACCAGGCCGCGGGGGTGCAGGGCCAGCAGGATTTGCAGCGCCTTTTCCAGCTCGGCGCCGGTGTCATCGCCAAAGTTGTTCAACTTCACGTAAGCCACATCCGCGCCAATCATGTAGCTCTCTACGCTGGGGATAGTGATTCGGTCGCGCACAATTTCAAATTCCAGCGGTTCGGCCTGGCCCTCGCGCTGAATGGTGAGCCGCACGGCGGTCCCCGCCGGCCCGCGGATCTTCATCACCACGTCAAAACCGTTCACCCCGGCCATGTCCTGACCATCCACCCGCAGCACCACATCGCCTGGCAGCAGCCCGGCCTTCTCGGCCGGCGAGCCGGGCAGCGGGGTGATAATCTTGACCAGGGTCCCGCTCACGTCCACCTCGGCGCCAATGCCTTCCAGTTGGCCCGCCAGATCGGAATTGGCCAGCTTGAATTGCAGCGGGTTCATGTACGAAGTGTGCGGGTCGCCCAGCGCCGCCAGCATCCCCTGGATAGCGCCCTCCCTCAGCTTTTCGTCGTCCACCGGCTGATCCACGTATTCCCGATGGACCAGGTCCCAGGCCTCCCAGAAAGGCCGCATCAGCGCCTCCCGGCTGGCGGGAGTGGCGGTTGCCTCCCCGGCCGGGGCGGCGGACTCGGGGGTGGGGCTGCCGGTCAGGACCGGCGCCCGCAGGGCAGGCCGGGCGGCGCTCCGGCCCACGGCGTAGCCGGTGACAAAAACGGCGCTGCACAGCGTCAGCGCGACGGCCAGGATCAATCCGGCTGTGAGGGTTTTCTTGAGCATTCGGCTGTTCTCCATCTGGCCCGCGGCACGCCTGATTCCTGCGTGACTGGATGCAAATTTACCACGGAACTATAAGAAATGGATGAGCAGGGACCTGGCCGTGCGGCCAGTCCTCAGGGGAGGCAAATTCCGGCCGGGGCAGCGCAGCGCTGCCCCGCTCCCGGGACCGGTTTCCCTCGGGGGAGCGGGGGAACCCTCAACTCAGAAGGTAGCGCTCAAAGTCGCCGGCGTTGCAGGCCTCGATATAGGCCAGCAGCTCGCCGCCGGCCACCGGGTACAGCGGGTGGCAGGAGGTGGGCAGCGCCCCGCGCGGGGCCGGGGCCACCGCCGCCACGGTCAGACCGGCCACGTCGGCGTGGTCCAGCCGCTCCACAATTTTCTCGGCGGTGATAATCACCGTGCGCGCCGCCAGCGAAAGCTCGATGTCCACGCCCCGGTTGTCGCCAATCAGGGCGTTACCGGTGGGGTCGGCCTGCAGGGCGTGGATCACCGCCACATCGGGCGCAATGGCCGGAAAGGCGATCAGCTCTTCGCCCGAGTAGGGGTCGGTCACGGTTTTCACCTCCGGGCGCAGGCGCGGCAGGTCGGTACCCAGCCAGCCCCGGCCCGGCATAAATCCCACCGTGGCCAGCGCGGCGCGCAGCCCGAAGGCAATGCTGGCCTCGCTCTCCTCCAGCACTTCGATCTGGCCGCGGTTGGCGGCCTCGGTGAACATGGGCGCAAAGCCAAAGGCCTCCAGCCCGAAGTAGCAACTGCGCACCCGCCGCACCAGCCCGGCCCCCACCAGCAGATCGGACTCGTAGCCGGCGGTGAAGCACAGCAGGGTGAGTTCCCCCGGCCCGGACTCGGGGTCCCGGCGGGCGCTTTGTACACTCCCATCTGCTGGCGGGAATAAGATCGGAAGAGCGGCGTGTAGGGAAAGAGTGTGCGTCGAAGCGTAGATGTCGGTGGTCGCCGCT
>CAYZNA010000157.1:0-5813 GCA_964478665.1 uncultured Anaerolineales bacterium | reverse complement strand
TCAGTTCGGCCACCCGCCGAGATAGTTCGCTCAGTTGGGCGTCCTCCGTTCCCCACGGGTGGCGAGCCGTCCGCCCGGCCTTGCTCATCACGCTCCACAAGCTGTTCTGGCGGCCGCGCAGCGCATCAAACAGCAGAGCGTTCACCCCCAGCACCAGCACACCGATCACGCACAGCGCAAGCCAGGCCTCTGGTTTAAGCATCGCGATTCTCCATTCAGCCGGATAGGGCCGCCCCTGATTCCCGGCGCCCGACGAGCGGACGGGTATTATAGTCCGGTTGAAAGCGGATTTGTTAGCGGATTGGATCCAGCCTACCCGCCTCGCGGGCACATCCGCTAACGCGAAGCGGCTATGCCGAAGGCATCCGCTTTCCAGCCGCTCACTGCGCCCGCAGCACGCGCTTTAGAATCTTGCCGGTAGCGCTCCTGGGGAGTTCCTTCACAAAATCCACCCCGGCCGGCGCTTTGTACACTGCCATCTGCTGGCGGGAATAGGCAATGACCTCCTCCGCCGTGGCGGTGGCACCGTCCTTCAAAATCAGGGCCGCCCGCACCGCTTCGCCCTTCTCCGGGTCAGGCACGCCGTACACCGCGACCTCCTTCACCGCCGGGTGCCGGTACAGGACCTGCTCCACTTCGGCCGGCCACACCTTGAACCCGGCCACGTTGATCATGTCCTTTACCCGGTCCACGATGAACACGTAGCCCTCGTCGTCCAGGGCGCCGATGTCGCCGGAGTGCAGCCAACCGTTGCGCAGCGCGCGCGCCGTATCCTCCGGCCTGCCCCAGTAGCCCTGCATCACGCCGGGGCCTTTGATGCAAATCTCGCCCCACTCCCCCGGCGGCAGCTCGTTGTCGCCCTCGTCGAGGATCTTCAGCTCAAAGTTCTCAATCGCGGCGCCCACGCTGCCGAACTTGTGGCGGAAGTCGTGGTTGTAGCAGGCAAAGGGCGAGCATTCGGTCAGGCCGTAGCCTTCGTAAACCGGCCTGCCGAAACGCTCGGTCCAGCGGCGCGAGATTTCCTGGGGCATGGTGGCCGCCGCCGAGAAATCGTAACGCAGGGAGGACAGGTCCCACTTCGAGAGATCCATGTTCAGCAAATTGATGTAGACCGTGGGCACGGCGAACAACATGGTCACCCGGTCGCGCTGGATCGAGTCGAGCACCGGCCCCGGCGCGAAACGCCGGTGGAGCACCAGCGTGCCGCAGGCGGTGAAGGTGGCATTCATAATGAAGTTCTGCCCGAAGACGTGAAACAGCGGCAGGAACAGGGCCATGCGGTCATCGGGCCGGAAGCCGGCGTGGTGCACCGTGGCGTACATGTTGGAGATCACGTTGCCGTGGGTGAGCGTGGCGCCTTTGGGGAAGCCGGTGGTGCCGGAGGTGTACAGCAGCACCGCCGGCTCGCCGGCCCGCATGTCGGCGGCTTTGCCATCGCTGGCGCCAGCCTCCAGCCAGTCGTCGAGCGCCGGGTTGCCCTGCGGATCGCCCTCGCACACAATCACGTGTTGCAGCGCGGGGCACTCGCTGCGCGGCAGGGTTTGCAGCAGGTCGCCCACGGTGAAGACCGCCGTCGCGCCGCTGTCGTTCAGGATGTACTTGACCTCTTGCGCCTTGAAGATGGCGTTGATCGAGACCGCGATCGCCCCGGCCTTCTGCGCCGCCAGATAACACACCGCAAACTGAGGAATGTTGGGCAGGTACAGCGCCACCCGGTCGCCGCGCCCCACCCCATTGGCCCGCAGCGCGTTTGCCAGCCGGCTGGCCTGCTGGTTCAGTGCGCCATAGGTCAGCGTGCTGCCTTCAAACAGGATGGCCGCCCGGTCCGGGAAAAACCTGGCCGCCCGCTCGACGTTCTGTGCAATGTTCACGAAGTCCTCCTCACCCGGACAAGCCGGAACCAGACGGGAAAGCGCTTTAGAACATTGTAGGCGCAGATCGAGGAATGGGCAAACGCTCCCCGCGAACGGGCGCCCGGGCAGGGCCTGCCGCCCGCAGCAGACCCGCTTCAGAAGGTCTACGGCCGGGTCCGGGTATAATGCAGAGCTGTCGGTCGTAGGGCAAGATTGTATCTTGCCCCACAAATAGATACATCTTCCTGGACATGGTGGCGGAGGCGCTCATCCTGGTGGACCAGCGTGGGTTTTTCAAGGCCAGGCTGGAAACCCTGGCATCGCGATTACGGCAATTGGGCGCGCAACGAGTGCGGCCCGACGGCCACTGGTATTGGGATCTGAAGCCAGATCTCCAGCCGGGTGAGGCGCTGATCCTATGAGCATGCGGGCCGATGGTGAGAAGTTGATCCAGGAAGCGCGGCGCATCTTCGACAGGGATGAGATGCTGGAGCAACCCCATTAGACGCCTGAGATACAACGTGGCGGCCAGCCTCGACGGCTACATCGCCGGCCCCAACGGGGAGTACGACTGGATCACGATGGACCCGGCGGTGGACTTCGCGGCGCTGTTCGACCAGTTCGACCTGTTCGTCATGGGCCGCAAGACCTTCGAAAGCCTGCGGGCGCAGGGGCCAGAGGATCCCACGCTCGGCAAGCGGGTGGTGGTCTTCTCCCGCACGCTCTCCGCGAGCGAGCACCCGGAGGTGACCATCGTGCGCGAGGACGCAGCCGGGGCCGTGGCTGCGCTGAAGGCCGAACCCGGCAAGGACATCTGGCTGTTCGGCGGCGGCGAGCTGTTCGGGGGCCTGCTGGACGCCGGCCTCGTGGACACGGTGGAAGTGGCGGTGATGCCAATTCTACTCGGCAGCGGAATCCCGCTGCTGCCCGCCGGCCACCGGTCGCGCCGCCTGCGCCTCACCGCGAGCCAGCGGCTGCCCACCGGGATTCTGCTGCTGACCTACGCGGTCGAGGGCTGACCGGCCCGCGCCGCAACGCTCCCCTCAAGTCCCTCGCACGCCGCCGTCCGCGCTTGCCATCATGCGCGCTTGACAGTATCATCAGGGCTGCGCCACCGTGACCCGGACGCCGCCCATGCCCCAGCGTACGCCACTGCTTTAACCCAGGTATCCAACATGCGCGAAACCCTATGGCTGAGTTCAAGATACAGTCTGGCGGCCCTGGCTACTGCCATTGCCGTATCCGTCATTCCCGTCGCGATCACCGTCGCGGTTGGGCAGGAAATGGTTCAAGAAGGACGCGGGCGCTCCAGCGGCTTCGTAGCTGACGGGCGCACCCAGCCGCCTGTACCGTACCTCAACGACCGCGGCATCCCTGGCCGCTTGCTGGCGCTCAATCTGGAGCGGGCGGCTGGTTGACGCACCGGCAAGGAGACACCCCGATGGCAAAGAAGATTCAGGCATGGTCAACCTACGGCCCCCGGCTGGAACCGGCCAGCCCGATGACCTCGGAGGAGCTGATCGAGAACATCGTGGCCGCCACCAACCAGAGCCGCGGCAGCGTGCTGGCCGTGCTCTCGGAGCTGGACGAGCAGATCGAGGCCGGGCTGAAGGCCGGGCGGGCGGCGAAAAAGCGCGCGCCACGCCCGCCCCGCCGCCCGGCCACGCCGGCGCCGAACTGCCGCCGCAACCGGAGGCCTTGTACACGGATTACCCGGATGCCTTCAGAAGCATCCGTGGAATCTGCCCGATCCGTGCAGTCCGTGTACGAAAACCGGATGCCTCCAGAAGCATCCGTGGAATCTGTCCAATCCGTGCAGTCCGTGTACGAAGAGCCGTCCCGGCCTGCGCTCAGGTCCAGTTCCTCCCGGCTCTGGACTTTCCAGCCGGCGAGGTCGAGCAGGTCGTCAATCTTCTGGCGTGCGCGGGCTTCGGAGGCGCCCGACGGGCGGCCGTCAGTGGAAGAAGAACTGGAAACCATCGAGCGCAGTACCCCCGTGCTGTACGACTTGCTGGTAGCCGGACTGAACAAGCTGCGACGCCGAGAGTACCATCGCCCACCCATGTGCGAACCGCTGGGCGGTGGGTTGTTTGAGTTGCGCGTTGGCCACAAGGACATCGCCCGAGCAGCCTGGTTCTTTCGAGCAGGGCAGCGCATCGTTGTGGTGCACTGCTTTGTGAAGAAGTCACAGAAAACGCCCCGGCGCGAGTTGGAGCTGGCCCACAAGCGAGCGGCCACAGCCTCAGCATGGCGCGAAAATACGTCGAGGCCCTGGGCGCCAGCCTGGATGTGACCGTTGTCCCGGTTGAGGCCGCCGACGCATACGCCGCCCGGAACGACCCCAAGCCGCTGCTCGCACCCCGTTGACTTCGTGCTCTGTTCCATGAAAATACCCCCACCGCTCAAAGACCTGATCGAGTCCGGTGCGCTGGCACATCTCGTCACCCTCAACGCTGACGGCAGCCCACACGTCACCGTTATCTGGATCGGCCTGGACGGCGACGAGATCATCTCCGCCCATCTCAACAACCAGCAGAAGCTCAGGAACGTCCGCCGGGATTCCCGCGTGGTCCTCTCGCTGGAGGCGGACGCCAGGAACGCGATGGGCCTGACCCATTACGCGGTGCTCTACGGCCACGCCCGGATCGAAGAGGGCGGCGCCCCGCAGTTGCTCCAGCGTCTGGCGCGAGTCTACATCGGGCCGGGCGTGAAGTTCCCGCCCATGGCGGACCCTCCGCCCGGATACATCATGCGCACCCGGGTGGAGCGGATCGGCGGCGTCGGACCATGGAGCGGCTGAGGGATGAGCGCGGACCGTTCGTACCCCGGCCCCCGCGTCGCCCGCCTGTGGGCGCTGCTGACCCTCGCTGCGGGCTACGCCGCGCTTCACTTCTGGCCGGCGCTCGTTCGCTGGCCCAGAGCGGATGGCGCGCTCGGTGTGCTGCTGGGGTTGTACATTTGCTCGCACCCCGCCGCCAACGCAGTTGATCTGCTTTTCCTTCAGCGTGGGAGCCTGGGGCGGGCGCTCTCCGGTTGGCGTGGAGCCGGCTGGCTGGCACTCAACGGCCTGACCATGCTGGCCGGCTGGCTGGTCATCGTGGCCGGGGCAACGCGCTTCACCGAGCGCTGAGTGCTCCCACGGGCCGGCCGATACGCTGGCGGCGGTGCACAGTCGGCGGTACAATCGTCCCCATCCGCCACACGGCACAGAATCCCATGGACAACCACGATAACTACAGCGAAGGCGGGCTTCAGCGCCGACAGCACGCGGCACGTCTCGCTGCACGAGCGCGCTGCCTGACGCCCTCCCCGACGGGCCGCCATCTGCTACAATACGCCCGTGCCCCCTTCCCCCTATCAAGTGCTGTTCTTCGACCTCGACGACACCCTCTACCCCGGCAGCAGCGGCCTGTGGGACGCCATCGGCGAGCGCATCTCGCTCTTCATGGTGGAGCGGTTGCGCATTCGCCCGGATGAGGTGCACACCCTGCGCAAGCACTACTACGCCGCCTACGGCAGCACCTTGCGAGGGCTGCTGGCCGACTATCACGTTGACCCTCGGGACTACTGCAACTTTGCCCACGACCTGCCGCTGGAGCGTTACCTGCATCCCGACCCGGCGCTGGCAGCCATGCTGAGCGCCCTGCCCCAGCGCAAGATCATCTTCACCAACGCCGACGCCAACCACGCCGAGCGCGTGCTGGCCCGCCTGGCCCTGCGCCAGCACTTCAGCGCGATTGTGGACATTTACGCCCTGGGCCTGCTGCACAACAAGCCCACGCCGCAGGCCTACGCCATCGCCCTGGCGGTCGCCGGCAACCCCCAACCGGCCGCCTGCGTGCTGATCGAAGACTCGCTGAGTAACCTGGCCCCGGCCCGCGCGCTGGGCATAACCACGGTCTACGTCGGCCCGGCCTCCCCCGATGGCGAGGCGGACGTGGCCCTGCAGGCCGTGGTCGG
>CAYZNA010000156.1:0-8117 GCA_964478665.1 uncultured Anaerolineales bacterium | reverse complement strand
GGCATCACCGGCGGCTGCGCGCCGGGCACGGGCGATCCGCCGGGTCTCCCCTTCTACTGCCCGGAGTCCAGCGTCACCCGCGCCCAGATGGCGGTCTTCCTCGTGCGCACCTTCAACTTGCCGTAGCCGGAGACTGCCGTGCCCTGGGGTATCGTCGGCCACCAGTGGGCCGTGGACTTGCTAAAACGTGACATTGCCCACGACCGGGTGCGGCATTCCTATCTGTTCAGCGGGCCGCCAGACACTGGCAAGCGGACTCTGGCGCTCACCCTGGCGCGGGCGCTGAACTGCGCCGCCGCCGGGCACGCTTCCCCGGGCGGGACCCCGCTCGGGCTGCCGGACGAGGCCGCCGCAGCCGGAGAGGCTCCCTGCGGGACCTGTCGCTCCTGCCGGCTGGCGGCCTCCGGTTCCAATCTGGATATCACGGTGGTACAGGGGGCGTCCGGCAGCCTCAGGGTGGATCAAATCCGCGAACTGCAGAAGCAGCTTGTCCTTACCCCGAACGAGGGCCGCTATCGGGTTGCGGTTTTGCTGCGCTTCCACGAGGCCAACGCCAGCGCCGCCAACGCCCTGCTGAAAACGCTGGAGGAGCCGCCGCCGCGCGTGAAGCTGTTGCTCACCGCCGACTCGACCGGGGCGCTGCTGCCCACCATCGTCTCGCGCTGCGAGGTACTGGAGCTGCGCCCGCTGCCGGTTGCGCTGATCCGCGCTGCGCTGGTGGAGCGATGGAACATTCCCCCGGAACGGGCCGCGCTGCTGGCCCACCTTTGCGGCGGGCGGTTGGGTTGGGCAGTGGCACAGGCCCAGGACGAGGCCGCGCTGGAGCGGCGCGCCTCCATCCTCTCTGACCTGCGGTCACTGCTCGGCGCCTCGCGCGTGGCCCGCTTTGCCCATGCGGAGAAGCTGGCGAAAAGCAAAGATACTCTGGCGCCGGAAACGCTCTCCCACTGGCTGAGCTACTGGCGCGATGTGCTGCTGGTCGCCTCCGGCGCGCAGTCGCCGCTTAGCAACGTGGACCATGAGTCCGAGATTCGGGCGCTGGCTGCCAGCATTCCCGCGCAGGAAGCCGCGCGGGTGGTGCGGGCGCTGCGCGACACAGGTAGCCGCCTGGACCGAAACGTGAACGCGCGCCTGGCGCTGGAGGTCCTGCTGCTGGACTTACCACGCCTGTAAGGGCGCCCGCGGGCCAGATTCCCGCCGGGGGCTTCCGTCCCGCCCGGACCCTCCCGCCGGAAGTCGCCTATTCTTTAAGACTTCTCATCTACGTGGCGGGGCAAGTTCGCATGAGGCTCACTCGCCCCAGATGTGGGGTGCTCCATCCCGGATTGGCCCACACTTTGGGCATTTGTTGGCTGTGGGATTCTTGCCCATCTCCGCCGAAACTGCGCGCCGGGCGCCAGAAATGTTAAATTTTTCCCGGCTTAAAGTTTCCGATTCCTTTACACAATCGTCGGCTAAACGTCTTGTACCGGCCCCCGGCTTTTGATAGAATGTTGATTGTCGTCGGTGAGCTTCCCAACCGCGAGCGGACCGGGAAGTAGCAGCAGGGGGGATTTTCCACCCACCGGCGCAACGCTTCGCCCGTCTCCCCGACGGGTACGGGGTCTGACGCTACTGCCGGATATTCTGGCCCCTGAATTGCATAGCTCTTTTTGGCCTGTGGACCTGCCGTAAGTCTGTGTGTTCTGGCAGTGCCAGCGGTGAGGTGTCCCTGCTTGCCGGTCACCGGCCGAAGTGGAGAGGAGGTGTGAAGAACAGAATGCCCACTGCGGCGACAGAAACTCGCTCTTGCTCGGAAACTGTCCATGTTACGAGGAACAGACAATGATGAAACCGGAACAGGTGTGGCAGGCAGCATTGGGGCAATTGCAGCTCGACATGCCGAAGGCCACCTATGATACGTGGGTGCGCGACACGCGCCTGATCACCTGTGAGGACGGCGCGTATGTAA
Source organism: uncultured Anaerolineales bacterium (assembly GCA_964478665.1). Lineage (GTDB taxonomy): Bacteria > Chloroflexota > Anaerolineae > Anaerolineales > CAYZNA01 > CAYZNA01. The sequence goes on along the minus strand of CAYZNA010000156.1, from coordinate 6,166 downwards.
TTGGCGTGGAAAACGCCTATGCACGGGATTGGCTGGAGAATCGCTTGCAGGCCACCATCAGGCGCACCCTGACCGGCATTGTGGGGCACTCGGTGGACCTGCGCTTTGTGGTATGGCAATTCGAGACAGGCCGGCCAGATGGCAGGGAGCGCCCAGGAGCGCTCGCTACAGACGCGGAGCCGCAGCCAGCACTGGCCGCAGTTGAAGATGGAACCAGCCTGATCTCGCGCTATGCCTTTGAGAACTTTGTGGTTGGCTCCAGCAACCGGCTGGCGCACGCGGCCTGCATGGCCGCGTCCGAAAACCCGGCCACTGCCTATAACCCTCTTTTCCTGTATGGCGGGGTTGGCCTGGGAAAAACCCACCTGCTGCACGCGGTGGGCAATGCCTGCCATCATCGCGGCCTGGAGGTGCTGTACGTCACATCGGAAGAGTTCACCAACGATCTCATCAATGCTATTCGGCTGCACACTACCGTCACCTTCCGCGATAAATACCGCCGCACCGATGTCTTGCTAATAGACGATATTCAGTTTATCGCGGGGAAAGAGTCCACCCAGGAGGAGTTCTTTCATACCTTCAACACCCTGCACGGCAAGGAACGGCAACTGGTGATTTCCTCTGACCGCCCTCCCAGGGCAATGGTAACCCTGGAGGAGCGCCTGCGCTCGCGCTTTGAGTGGGGGCTGACAGCCGACATCCAGCCGCCAGACCTGGAGACGCGGCAGGCCATCCTGCGCTTTAAGGCGGACCGCGCCCACCGTGAGGTACCCTCCGATCTGCTGGAGTTGATCGCCCGGCGGGTGCAGAGCAACATCCGCGAACTGGAAGGGGCGCTTACGCGCGTCTTCGCATTTGCCGACCTGCGCGGCCTGCCCCTGACCCTCGAGGTGGTCAACTCGGCGCTGGCCGATCTGCTGCCGCGCCACCGTACGTTGAGCGCCTCACAGGTGATTGATACGGTTGCCCGTTTTTTTGACATTGACTCGCAGTCCATCGTCGGCCCGGATCGTAGCCGCAACATCTCCATGCCGCGCCAGATTGTGATGTACCTGCTGCGCGAAGAGACCGACGCCTCTCTGCCGGCCATCGGCGCCGCGCTGGGGGGGCGCGACCACACCACGATTCTGTATGGCTGCGAGAAAATCGGCGATCTGATGGAATGCGACGACGGCATTCGTCGGCAGATCATCTCTCTGCGGGAGCAGTTGTACAGCCAGAACGGGCTGCCGGTCTGACGCCGCCCGCTCTTCAACCCGCGCCTGAGGGGCGGAGATCCCCCTTTGCAGACATCTTCTGCAGGGCGGTCTCCGCCTTTTGTTTTCTTCGAGACGGCGCGCCCTTCGGCACGGCTGTGGATAACTCGCTAAAAACTGTGGATAAGCACCCTTTTCTGGGGAGAACTTGTCCGTTATCACTCGGGGGGCGCGGCCGGTGTGGGTATCCCACCCCCCATATCCTGGGGGATGGACGGTTCTACCCACGCCGGTACGGTCTACCTCGCGATAGGCTTGCCTCCAGCGCCGGATTGTTCGGCGTCCCTTCCCTGTTTCCTCACAGATCCAGTGGGGAAAGTATTGGCCCCGGCGCCCCCTACAGGCGGCATCCAACCCTGGGGGGACACCGCATATCCAGGGCCTGGTATACCCACACGGGGTTTTCTCCACATATCCCCAGCCCCTACTACGACTACGAAAACATAGCTATGCTAATAACTGGACAGAACTCTGTTCCTCGATGTTCGATGAGGGTTGGCAATATCACCGCTTTCCACTAAAATCACGCTTCAGATGTCCATTCTGACGTTAACGCGCCCCGATAGAGAAGCACAACTACGCCTGCAACGGCTGGCCCGGCTGGTGGAGGTAAGTGTGACGCTGAACTCCACCCTGGACCTACGGCGATTGCTGCAAACGATAATTGAGACTGCGACAGAACTATGCAACAGCGAAGCCGCTTCGATTCTGCTGCTGGACAAGAACACACAACAACTGAAGTTTGCGGCTTCCACCGACTCCGAGGCAGCGGAACTGGCCAACATTCCGGTGCCAATGGACCACAGCATCGCCGGCACGATCTTTCGCGAGAACCGGGCATTGATTATCAACGAGGTAAGTCAGGACCCGCGCCATTACCGCGAGGTAGGCCAGAAGATCAATTTCGAGATCCGCACACTGGTCGGCGTACCCATGCGCATCAAAGACAGAGGCACCGGGGTGCTGGAGGCGGTGAACAAACGCCGGGGAGGCTTCAGCGAAGAGGACAAAGACACGCTTGCCATTCTAGCTTCTCAGGCTGCGGTAGCCATCCACAATGCCAGTTTACTGGATGCGTTACAAAAAGCGTATGCCGAGCTGGGCAAGGTGGATAAGGTGAAAAGCGATTTTATCGCCGTTGCCTCGCACGAGCTGCGCACGCCGCTGGGTGTGATTCTGGGGTACGCAGCCTTATTGAAGGAGAAGGCGCACGGCGACACAGTTCAAATGGTGGACGCCGTGATGGCGGCCGCCCTGCGCATGCGTTCGGTAGTGGAAGACATGACCAACATGAACCTGTTGCAAGTGGGCAGCACCGAGTTGCTCAAGGAGCGCGTGCCGGTGTGGCAACTGATTCAGGCCGCCGGACGAGAGATCGAGGAGATGGCCGAGGTCAAGGAACACAGCATCAGCCTCGAACCACCGGTGGAGACGTTATGGGTATATGCCGATCCGCCCAAGCTGGTGCTGGCAATCGGGAACCTGCTCAACAACGCCGTCCGGTTTACGCCCCCCGGGGGCAAGATCACGGTGCGGGCCACCAGGCACGAGAGTGAAGTCTGGATACAGGTGAAGGACAACGGAATTGGGCTGGCCGCCAGCGAAATAGAACCGATCTTTGATGAGTTCTATCAGGTTGCCAGCCACATGACCCGGAGGCACGGCGGCATTGGCATGGGGCTGCCAATTGTGCGTGGGCTGGTGAAGGTTCACCAGGGGCGCGTCTGGGCCGAGAGCAAGGGGGAGAATCAGGGCGCCACGTTTACCATTGCCCTGCCGCTGGTGAATTGACCGGCAGTCGTTGACGCACAACTTCAAACAGCAGCACGCCCGCCGCCACCGAGGCGTTGAGCGATTCAGCGCGCCCGGGCATGGGGATGTAGACCCGGTCGGGCGCGAAGGCGCGGGCCGCCTGCCCGGCGCCCTCGGCCTCGCTGCCGATCACCAGCGCGCACGGCCGGCGCCAGTCTACCTGGTCGTAGCGCAGCCCTGCGCGACCATGCGGTGTGATCGCCGCGGCCAGCCAGCGGTCCAGCCCGGCCAGGCTGCGCGTCAGTTCGGGCCAATCCATCGTCTGCAGGGGCAGGTGGAAGTGCGCGCCCATGCCGGCCCGCACCACTTTGGGGTTGAAGGGGTCCACGGTGCCGGGCGTCAGAAAAACGGCTTCCACGCCGGCGGCTGCCGCCGCGCGCAGGATGGCGCCCAGATTGCCGGGATCGGCAACGCGGTCGAGGACCAGGGCAAAGGTGGGGGCCGCGGGAAGCGGGGGCGCCGGGAACGGCAACACGACCAGCAGGCCCTGCGGGGTCAGGGTATCGCTGCAGGCCTGCATTACTTGCGCGGAAGTGGTTTCTACCTCGGCGCCCAGCCGGGCCAATTGGTTCACCACGGCGCGCCCGCGCGAGTCGAGGTTCCCGGTGTGCAACACCAGTTCCGCCGGCAGGCCGGAGGCCGCCGCCTCGGACGCCAGGCGCAGCCCTTCCACCACAAAGCGCCGCTCCCGTTCGCGCGCCCGTCGTTGGCTTTGCAGGGCGCGCACGCGCTTGACTCGCGGGTTGGCGGTGGAGGTGATCACGCTGCCCGGCCAAAGCGACGCTCAAACTCGCGGGCAAATACCTGCGCCGTTTTGTCGTCAATCATGGTGAAGCGGATCTCGCGCAAGGGGGAGTCCGGCCCGGCGGCCGCGCAGAAAGCCAGGGCAGCATCGAGGATGACGCGCGCCCCGCGTTCCACCGGAAAGCCGAAGATGCCGGTGCTGATGGGCGGCAGCGCGAGGCTGGGCAGGCCGCGCTCGTGGGCCAGTTGTAGCGCCCCGCCGACGGCGGCGCCTAGTTTACGATCCTCGTCGCCCGACCCCCACACCGGCCCCACCGCGTGAATGACAAACCGGCAGGGCAGGCGGCCGGCGCCGGTGATGGACGGCCGCTCGTGGGACACCGGGCCGTGCTGACGCACCCAGGCGTCGCTTTCGGCTTGAATGGACGGCCCGCCCCGGCGGGAGATGGCGCCGGCAACGCCGCCGCCGTGTTGCAGCCGGGCGTTGGCGGCGTTGACGATGGCGTCCACCGTTTCGGCGGTCAGGTCGCCGTGGACCAGCAGTAGTTGTTGCCCGCCCGGGAGAGCCTGACGGGCAAGGATCTGGCTCATGGTGGGGCAATTCAGCCTTTGATTCTGCGGGTGGCGTACGCCGAAGCGCCGATGGCCAGCAGAACTGCCAGCGCCAGGAAGCCGAAGTACACGTTGCGCGCAGTGACGCCCAATAGCGAGTGTAGCAGCACGCCAACCCCGAGCACTACAATCAGCACAAGGTCCAGCAAGCCGAGCAACACCGCCAGCACAAAACGCAGCAGGAACCACAGGAAGCCCAGCCCGTACCACTGGCCGATGGTTGAATCATCGTAGGCCCACTTTGCCAGAGCAAAGGGATGATAGCCGAGGGGCCAGGGCTGCCAGAAGGTCGTCCCGGCCCCTCCCCCGGTGGCAGGGGCGGGGGTGGCCGCCCCCGCCTGGCAGGCGGTGAGCAGCAGCAGGGCGAAAAGCAGGGCGATCGTGATCCGGCGGCAGGAGCGATGGGGAGGCATGTGGGTGGGACGCGGCGTGTCAGGCTAATGCGTGCAGGGGGACAAAGTCTGGCGCCTGTGAGGCGTGCGGGGCCGCCGCCTCTGCGTGCTGCGGGAGGTCGTCCCGCGTGAGTGCGCCATCGGCCAGGTGGGCAGGGAGGGGGTGATCGGCCGGCAACAGGCCCTTGCGGATGAGCACTTCGCGCTTCGCCAGCGCCTCGCGGCAATTGACCGCTGCCGGGGCGGTGAAGTCGCCGTGCTCGGTCAGTGCGAGGCCGTGGCAACGAGAGCAGATGTTGCTCAGTTCGCAGGTCCGGCAGACCGGCAGTCTGGCAAAGGTGAAGTGCATCAGTTGATTGAGCAGGGGCGACTCTTCCCAGAGTTCCCGCAGGGGTGTGCGCAGCAGGTTGCCGGCCGGGGTGCGGGTCTGCACGCAGGGAAAGACATTGCCATAGGGGTCTATGGCGAGGCTGTGCATGCCAATGCTGCACGAGCGGTGATCAGCGGGCAGGACGGCCGGTTTGACCCAGCGCTCGGGCGTGATCTCCTGCTCGAACAGCCAGAGCAGATCGGCATAGGTCAGCCGGTGGTGCAGATTGCTGGTGTTGCCGTTGTTGCTGGCTGTGATGGTGGGGTCGTAGCGGAACTGCGCCCCCAGTTCGCTGGCCAGAGTCTGTACGGCTGGCAGATCGCGCACGGTCTGGCGCATGAGGGGCATTTTGATCACCACGTTGAGCCGGCGCTGCCGCAACGCCCGTATCCCGCGCAAAGTGGCGGCGTGCGATCCGGGAGTGAGGGTGATCTGGTCGTGCGCCTGTGGGCGGTGGCTGTACAGACTGACCTCCACGCCGGTGGGGTGCAACGCGGCCACCCGCTCGGCAACGAGAGGGGTGACGGCAATGGCATTGGTCATCAACCGTACAGCGAAGCGTTGCTGGCGGGCGTAGCCGGCGATCTGGAAAAAATCGCGGCGGGTGAAGATATCCCCGCCGGAGAAGGTGAGGTGCAAAGCGCCCAGCTCGGCGAGTTGGTCCAGCGCCCGCCGGCATTGCGCGGTGGTAAGTTCTCCGGGCAGGCTGGCGTTGGGCGCAGCTACCTCGAGATAACAGTGGGTGCAGCGTTCGTTACAGCGGTAGGTCAGTTCCCAGTGCACCGAGAGTAAGCGGTGCTTGCGCGCCATCCGGTTGACGATCTGCCGGTAATGATCGGCCTCCGGGCGGCGATGTTGAGTGGGGTGCGTTTCCTGTGAGACGACAGACATGATCCCCCTCGGTTTGGTAGGGGCAGACCCGTGTGTCTGCCCCGTGGGCGAACACGTGGGCATGGATGTCGATCAAGCCGGGGGTGACG
>CAYZNA010000155.1:0-8127 GCA_964478665.1 uncultured Anaerolineales bacterium | reverse complement strand
CTACAAACCGCTCGTCGAGGAGAAGGTCATTCCCCTGCTCACCATCGCCGACCCCGCCGGCTCCGGCGACCTGATCTCCGACCGGGTGTTCCGGGCCTTCTCGCTGCCTTACATCCAGCCACTGATCGGTTGGGCAAAGGAACACGGCGTCTACACCTGGCTGCACATTTGTGGCAACACCACCGACAAACTGGAATCCATCGCTGAGACCGGCGCAAGCTGCTTCAGCCTGGACTACAAGGTGAACATGGCGGTGGCCAAAGAGCGGATCGGCCAGCGGGTGGCGGTGGCCGGAAACATTGACCCGGTATCGGTGCTCAACCAGAAGGGGCCGGAAGACGTCCGCGCCGCGGCGCAAGCCTGCATCGAGGCCGCCGGCGCCGGCGGCGGATTCCTGGTCACCAGCGGCTGCGACCTGCCGCCCACCATCTCCATGGAAAACCTGCGCGCCATGCTGGACAGCGGCCGGGCCTGAGGCCTCGCGCTTTCAGACGACCCGCTACACCGCCCGCCGCCCCGGCATTGCCCTGGCAGAGCTGCTGCAGGCCCGCCGCCAGCAGCCGGCAACCGAAAACCAGCGGCTGGAAGCCGTGATCGAGACCTTTCTGGGCGCGCTCGGACCGGCGCCGAACGGGGACCCGCACGAGCCGGCCTCCCGCCCGCCCGTGCAGGAACCGCTCGGCGGATTCTAGCCCGGAGGAACCATGCTTTTGGTCGTCGTCGGAGAAGCCAGACCAGGGTCCACCTTGCGGCAAATCAACGAAAACCGCCAGGCGTTCGTCGAATGGGAGCAGGCCAGCCCCTACGCCGGCAAGTACCGCACCGTGGCCCGCTACGAACTGGTCGGCGCCTCCCCCAAAAAGACCTTCTGGGTGATGGAATCCGAGGACCCTCAGGTAATCCATGGCCTGGTCGAGTTCTTCGCCGACGTGTGGCACATCACCGCCTACCCCGTGGTCCAGCGCGGCATCACTGATTCTATTTCCGGCTCCACTCCCCCTCCATGAGGCGCAACTATGGCAACCGTCAGAGTCATGTACTGGAAAGACATCCCCTACGCTGTGCGGGCGCAAGACGCCGGCGGCCGGGCCAACAAGCAACTCCCCCGCAGCTTTGAGGCCGCGGTGGACGCTGCCGCCATGGCCGATGGGGCCACCGCGCCGAAAGACTATCAGGCCGGGTTCCGCTGGGGGCCATCCGAGGAACGAGAGGGGACCACAGTCGAGGTGGCCCAGGCAGTGTACGATGAATTGCTGGCCGCCTACCCTCCGGCGCGGCTGGCAAAGCTGGTCCGGCGCGAGCCTGCGGAAGCGTGACCCATGACCTCGCCAGATGACATCCGGGAGGCCTTTCGCCTCGGCGCCCCGCCCCGCGTCCCGGTAACGCTCTTCGGCAGCGGGCAGTGGAGCGTGCACCAGTCCCGGCGCTCCATGCGGGAACTGGCCACCGACCCGGACCAGATGAGCGAAGCCGTGCTGGAGACCCAGCGCAAGTTCCCCGGCCCGATCGTCTTCGTCGGCTCCGGCTTCAACAACCTGCTGGTCGGCGCGCTGGGCGGGCGGATACGCTACCCCCGCCTCGGCGCGCCGGAGGTCATCATACCGCTGGTGACCGGCGAAGTGGAAGAAGTGGACCAGTGCGACCTGACCGAACTCGACCGCGACCCGGCCATGTACACCATTCGCGAAACCGCCCGGCGGGCCGGAAAGGCCGCAGGCGATTCCGCCATCGTGGCCGTCACCCAATGGGGACCGTTTACCCTGGCCGGCCAGATGTACGGGCTGGACGGCTTCCTGCGCGCCACCATCGTCCACCCGCAGGCCGTGACCCGTATGACCGAGTTCGCCGTGCGTGCGCTGAAACAGTACTACGGGCCGCTGCTCGAAAAGCACCTGATAAGTCTGATCAGCCTGGCCGACCATTCGGCCTCCTCCGACCTGATCTCACGCCACGCCTTCGCCCGCTACTGCCTGCCGCCCCTGATAGAGTTCATTGACTGGGCCAAGTCCTACCGCGTGCCCACCTGGCTGCACATCTGTGGCAACACCGCCGACAAGTGGAGCCTGATGGCGGAGACCGGCGCGGTCTGCCTCAGCCTCGATCAAAAAGTGGACCTCGCTCAGGCAAAGCAGGCCTTCAAAGGCCGGGCCTGCATCGCCGGCAACATAGACCCCATCCACGTGATGGATCAGGGCGGGATTGACGAGGTGCTGTCCGCCGCCCGCCAGTGCATCGCAGCAGCCGGGCCGGATGGCTTCATCCTCACCACCGGCTGCGAGATGACCCCCACCACCCCGCCCGGCAACGTTCAAGCCCTGCTGGAAGTGAGCGACCGGGCATGACCACGCGCGTGGAGGTCTTCGCCGGCGTGTGCGGCCACGCCGCGGCTATCGAAGCCGCGGCGCTGGACGACCGGCGCGTGCAGGTCGTGATTTGCAGCGAATGCGAGCAGATCACGGACATGAACCCCGACCTGGCCTGCCTGCAGTGGAAGGGCAAAGGGCATCAGGTCTTCCGGCCGATGGACGAGAGCGCGGTCTACCAGTCCGCCGCGCGCCACATCCGCCATACCGCCTGCCCGATTCCGGCCGCCATTCTCAAGGCCATTGAAGTCGAGGTCGGGATCGCCCTGCCCCGCGATGTCCACATCCAGTTCCAACCCGCCCCGGTCCCCCTCCCGGACGGCGCCGCCGCCCCGGGGGGCGAAAACGGCCGGGCCGGGACGCTCACAGGAGAGCACTGATGCCGGAGACCCCCACCGCGCGCGAGGGCTTCTACGAGTGGGCCAACGCCGTCTTCGCCAGGTCGCCCTTTGACGCCAAAACCAGCAATCTGATGGGGATGGCTGCCGCGCTGGTTTCCGGCTACGAGGGCGCCGTCGGCTACTTTTACCACTCGGCCCAGAAGGCCGGGGCCAGCGAGGCCGAACTGGCCGGCGTGGCAGACATTGTGGCCGCCGCCCTCGGGCTGAACGCCTACGCCATGATGCCGAAAGAAGAGTAGATTGTATCTTGCCCCCCACAGGATAAGCAATCGCCATGACAGAACAGGCCACCGCCAGGCACCTGGTCATCTTTCAACCCTCGGGTAGCCGGGGCTACGTCGAGGACGGCGCGACCGTGCTCGAGGCCGCCCGGGGCCTGGGCGTGGAGATCGAAACCCCCTGCGGCGGCCGTCTGATGTGCTCCAAATGCCGCGTGCGCATCGAAGAGGGCTTCTTCGAGCGCTTTGGGATCGAATCGAGCATGGAGCACCTCAACCCGGTCTTCGAGACCGAAAAGGCCTTCTTCCACTCCAAAGGCCTCACCGAGCCTGATCTGCGCCAGAGCTGCGTGGCCACCATCCACAGCCCGCTGGTAGTCTTCGTCCCCGAGGAAAGCCGCGCCCTCAAGCAGCTCGTCCGCAAATCCGCCCGCGAAGTCAACATCGAGATCAAGCCCGCCATCCGGCGCTACTTTGTGGAAATGAATCCGGCCACACTGCACAACCCGCTGGGCGACTGGGAACGGCTGCAGAACGCGCTCCGCGCCGAGCACGGCCTGGACCCGGCCGCCTTGCGCATTGACTACCTCACGCTGGTCGGGCTGCAGCGAACCGTGCGCGCCGGGGAGTGGAAGGTGACGGCCTTCATCCGCGACGACGACACCGGCAAGGGCGGCGAGGTGATCCGCGTGGCGCCGGGGCTGGCCGAGTACTCGATCGGCCTGGCGGTGGACGTGGGAACCACCACCGTGGCCGGATTCCTGTGCGATCTGGACAGCGGGCGGGTGCTGGCCTCCGAATCCATGATGAATCCCCAGACGCCCTACGGCGACGACGTGATGGCCCGCATCACCTACGCCATGACCAGGAGCGACGGGCTGGCCACCATGCACCACATCATCCTGGACGGGCTGAACCAGATTGTCGGGCGCGTCTGCGAGTCCGCCGGCTACGCCCCGGAAGAGATCATGGAGGCCGTGCTGGTGGGCAACACCTGCATGGACCATATCTTCCTCAACATCTTCCCCAAATACGTCGGGGTCTCGCCCTTCAGCCCGGCCATCCATCACTCGCTGGATATCAAAGCGCGCGACTTCGGGCTGAACATCTGCCCCTCGGGCAACGTGCACGTACTGCCCAACGAGGCCGGCTTTGTCGGCGCAGACAACGTCGCCTGCATCATCGCCGAGGAGCCATACAAGCAAGACGATATGATGCTGGTGATAGACATCGGCACCAACGGCGAGATGGTGCTGGGCAACCGCCATAAGCTGATCTCCGCCTCGGTACCCACCGGCCCGGCCTTCGAGGGCGCCCAGATCGCCTACGGCATGCGCGCCGCCCCCGGCGCAATCGAGAAACTGCAAATTGACCCGGTTACGTGGGAGGTGCGCTTCCGGGTGATCGGGCAGGAGCAGTGGTCGGACCGGCTGCCGGCGGGCGAGATCAGGGCCAGGGGGTTGTGCGGCTCGGCCATGATTGATCTGGGATGGGAGATGTTCCGCGCCGGGGTGATTGACGCCAGCGGGCGCTTCTCGAAGGAAACCCACTCGCCGCGCCTGCGCGAGGGGCCAGGCGGGATGGAATTTGTGCTGGCCTGGGCCGAGCAAACCGCCATCGGGCGCGACATTACCTTCAACGTCAACGACGTGCGCGCCCTGCAACTGGCCAAGGCCGCCATGTACTCCGCGGCCAGAATCATGATGCGCCGCCTGGGCGTGGACCGGCTGGACAAAGTGGTGCTGGCCGGGGCTTTTGGCAGTTTCATTGACAAGGTCAAGGCCATGGCCATGGGCCTGTACCCCGACTGTAACCTGCCCGGCGTGCACGCCGTGGGCAACGCCGCCGGCGACGGCGCGCGCATGGCCCTGCTTAACACCGACAAGCGCAAAGAGGCCGACCGCATCGCGCGCGAGGTGGAGTACGTCGAGCTGACCGTCGAGCCGGACTTTGAGAAGCAGTTCGCCGCGGCCATGCACTTCCCGCACATGAAGGACGAGTTCCCGCACCTGCAAAAGATGCTGGACAAAGCCGCCCGCGACCGCTTCCTGCGGCTGCTGCGCAACCTGCCGCTGTTCGCCGGCGTGCCGGACGCCGTACTGCGCCCGCTGACCAACAACACCGAGGAGCTGCGCTTCCGCAAAAACCAGACGGTGTTCGAGGTTGGGTCGCAGGCCGGCGCGTTGTACGTGGTCAAAGAGGGGGGCGTTGCGCTCGCCTTGAGCGAGGACGGCCAGCCGCGCAGCGCCCGGCGCGGGCCGGGCGCGGCCCTCAACTGGACGGAGGTCACGCAGGGCCTGCCGCACGGCGTCACCGCCACGGCCACGGCCCTGAATACGAAGATACTGGCGATTCCGGCAGAGGGGGTACGGTCGCTGTTGGCAACCGAGGCGGGCCGGGGGAAACGTTGAAGTAAGACCGATGTGCTAGCGGTCGCCGCTTTTTTCAATAGCCTGTCGAATGCTATCCAGATCAACGAACCGGGTGACAGCATTCACCACTTCGATTGGTGCCGATTGACGGCGTGCTGCGCAAACAACACTCTTGCCGGTGGCTCGCAAATGGGAGTACAGAGGCGCAAAATCACTGTCGCCGCTCATGAAAACGGCTTCATCGTAGTTGTTGACCGTGAGCAGCGCATACATGGTGATCTCTACGTCCAGATTGGCCTTCTGAATAATCAGCCCGGACTCCCTGTCGCTGATGGTCTTAACTTCCTTGTCAATGACCTTGTAGCCAATGTTGATCAATGCATTGCGAAAACGGCGGTACTTACGCACTTCCTCCGGTTCGTCTACAGGCGGAGCACCGGTAAAATAGAAGGCGCTGAAAAGATCGTAACCTCGAGAGAAGGCAAAGTGATCCAGTGTCCGGCGGAAATCAATGTGCCAGCGAGCCTCGCGTTGAGCGTAGAACATATTCGCGCCGTCCACGAAAACAGCCACTCGCATCTCGTCCTCCGGAGAAAACAGTGGGGAGTGGCACATCGCCCATCAGGCAATGGTCACTCCCCAGAGCACAAGGATTGTCGCGCCCCTTATTAGAGATTTAGACGGGGACTGTTCATTACCCGTATTATAAGTACGATCCACCCGCCTGTCAACTATAAGGAGAACCGCTGAATGCCCGCTAACGCTAAAGAAACCGTCCTGACCGTGCTGCGCGGAGGCAAAGGCGACCACGTGCCCAACTTTTCCGGCATGGGCAGCATCACCCTTGAAGGCATCCGCCAGCTTGGCTACCGCTTCAACGAGATCCACGGCGACGCCCGCAAGATGGCCGAGTCCGCCGCCAGCACCTATCGCCTGTACGGGCTGGAAAGCGCCGTGGTTCCCTTCGACATGGGCGTGACCGCCGAGGCCCTCGGCGCCGGGATGAAGTATTACGAGAAGGCCGACGAGACCCAGATCATTTATCCCACCATGATCCGCAAGCTGGTCGAACGCTCGGCCGTACCCGTCCCGCCCGATCTGGACGAGGCCAACCGGAAGCGCTACCTCATGAAGGAAGTCGAACGGCTGATCACCGAATACCAGTGGAACGCCCCGGCCGACATTGCCAGCGCCGGGCGCATCCCGGTGGTACTGGAGGCCCTGCGCATCCTCAAGCGCGAGGTGGGGGACGAGGTCGCCCTGGGCGCGTGGGTGCTCGGCCCGTTTACCGAGCTGGGCCAGGTGATGGATCTTGAAATCCTGCTGAAGATGACCGCCAGGAAGCCGGACGTGATCCAGCGCCACCTGACTTTCATGGTAGACTACCTTGCAGAAGTGCTGAAGCTGTACGTGGAAGCCGGGGCCGACTTCATCACCGTGCGCGAGATGGGCGCCACTTCCAGCATACTCAGTCCGCGCGTGTTTAAGTCTCTCATCCTGCCCAACCTGCAGGAGCTGTTCCGCCGGGTGGAGGGCGTGCCGCGCGTGCTGCATATTTGCGGCGACACCAACCCGATCATCGAACTGATGGCCCAGAGCGGGGCCGACGCCCTGAGCGTAGACCAGATGAACCGCCTGGCCGAATCGCGGCAGAAGTTGCCCGGCGTGGTGCTGCTGGGCCACTACCAGCCCTTCGGCGCGCCGATGATAGACGGCGGCCCGGACGAAGTCGCGGCCATGATCCACAAGTCTTTGGAAGAGGGCGCGGACGCCGTCTGGCCCGGCTGCGACCTGTGGCCCACGGTGCCGGCGGAAAACATGCGGGCGATGATGGAAACCACGCGCAAATACGAAGGAACGGTTTCAAACTTCTAGCCGGAGGAACCCATGGCAACACCCGAACAGCAAGCAGACATCCTCGAGCGTCTGAAAAACGGCGTGATCGAATTTGAAGAAGACGATGTGGTCGCCGCCGCCAACGAGGCCCTCGAGGTCAGCATGGACGCCTATAAGGCTGTGATGGACGGCCTGGCGGCCGGCATGGACGTGGTCGGCGCGTACTTCGCCAGCGGCGAGTACTTTGTGCCCGAAGTGCTGATGTGCGCCGACGCCCTGTACGCCGGCCTCGACATCCTGCGCCCGCACATCAAAATGGACTCCGAGAAAATGGTCAAGGGTTCGGTCGTGATCGGCACCGTTGAGGGCGACATCCACGACATCGGCAAAAACCTGGTGAAGATGATGTTCGAGATCGCCGGCTTCACCGTCCACGACCTGGGCCGCGACGTGCCGCTGGATAAGTTCGTGGACACCTACCTCGAAACCGACTCCGACATCATTTGCATGAGCGCCATGATGACCACCACCATGATCGGCATGCCGGTGGTCATCGAGAAAGTCCGCGCCAAGAACCCCAACGCCAAAATCATGATCGGCGGCGCGCCCATCAACAAAGACATCGCGCAAAAGTGGGGCGCCGACGGCACCGGCCAGGACGCCCCCAACGCCCTGCAAGAGGCCCTCAACATGATTGGCGTGCTGCGTGACCTCGGCGGCGATTTCGCCAGCGAGCGCAAGCAGAAAGAATGGGGCGCGGACGGGCTGCTGGCCGCCGGGAATTAGAGCTCCCCTGCACGTACCGTAGCGGCGGCATCCCCATGCCGCCGTGCTCCCCCATGCCGCCGCGCCCCCCCATGCCGCCGCGCCCCCCTGCCCCCCCGCCCCCCCCCGCCCCCGCGCTCCCCCCCGGCCGCCCCCCCCCACGACCCCCCCC
>CAYZNA010000154.1:7209-8199 GCA_964478665.1 uncultured Anaerolineales bacterium | reverse complement strand
GCTTTTGAGAAGGCCGCTCGGCCTATTGGCCCGTTTGGGCTCTAAACTCCAGTAACACTATCCGGCTGTGGAACTACGGCACGTGGGAGTTGCTGGGAATTCTGACCGGGCGCAACCCGCTGATCAGCCTTGCCCCTGGCCCCGCAGAGCGTGGCAACCTGCTGGCCGCTGCCGGCACCGGCTCACAGATTCTGGTGTGGGACTACGCGCAGAGCAAGATTGTTGCCACGCTGCCGGGACCGGAGCGGGCCGGGCACAGCCTGGCCTTTAGCCGCGATGGCCTGACCATTGCCGCCGGGAGCTACGACGGCTCGGTTCATCTGTGGCAGCGCAGCTCTCCCAAAACCCCGGACTTCCGCCCCCTGCCCGGGCCGCTGGTCGAGTCCGGCGCCGGTTACGCCCTGGCCTTCAACCCGGACGGCCTGCTGGCGGTGGGCCGTGAGGACGGCTCGGTGGACCTGTGGCAGATCGGCCCCGGCGGCGCCGCCCAACTGCTGGCCAACCTGAGCGGACAGCACACCGGCGTGATCCGCAGCCTGACCTTCAACCTCGCCGGCAACCTGCCGGCCTCCGGCAGCAGCGACCAGACCGCGATTATCTGGGTTGTAAAATGAAGCCGCGCCCATGAGCATCGAGCTCGACTGGCAGATCACCGAGGCGCCGGGCGAGGGCGGCCCGGCCACACCGGGGCCGCCGCCCGCGAGCGGCCGCTCCCGCTGGCGTGGCCGGCGGCTGCGGCTCACCCTGCTTGCCCTGGCCGGGCTGGGAGAGCAGAGACGCAAGGAAAGGCGTGGAGAGAACCTTCTCGACGTGGAGTGCCGGCTTCCCGGAGAGCGGCTGCGGGAAACGGTCTTCGCGATCTTCCTCGGGATGGTGCTCTACCTGATGAGCACGCTCGGCACCGGCATCTTCATCTCGACCGTCGCGAGGACCCAGCAGCAGGCGATCCTCGGCGGCTTCTTCTTCCTGCTGCCAGCGATCCTGCTCTCC
>CAYZNA010000154.1:5027-7199 GCA_964478665.1 uncultured Anaerolineales bacterium | reverse complement strand
TGCTCGGCGCCGGGCTGGCCCTGCGCGCCATCGCCAATCGCGGCTGGGGGCACATCCGCGAGCAAGTCTCCGCGCTGGTAATCCTGGAAGAGGACCTGGCCCGCGCCGGGGACGTGGAAGCCCTGCTCGCCCTGCAGGACCCCGCCGATCCAAACTGGCGCTCGGTGCGCGCTGCCCTGACCACGGCGCACCTGCCCGCTCCCCTGCCCCTGCCCGGACTGGAACCGGGCGGGGATCACATCGTGCTGCGCAGCATCAGCTCCTATCAGGCCGATCTGGCCGTAGCCGAGGTCGAGCGCATCTACACCGGCCCGGCCGGGCGCCAGTTCACCTTTTACGGACCGCAGTTCTACCGCCGCGCCCCGGACGGCCAGGCGTGGCTGCGCATCGCCCCACCGCCGGAGTTCTGGGGAGAGCCGCGTGCGTGGCGCGGCCAGGCCCTGCACGTGGTTTACCTGCCGCCGGACGAGGCCTTCGTGGGCCAACTGGCCCCGCTGCTGGATGGGCGCCTGCGCGCCGGCTGCCTGCGCCTGAGCCGGGTGTGTCCCGCCGCCCTGCCGGTCTCGCTGTGGCTGGGCTTCGACCCCGCCCTGGGCCTGCCCGAACCGTGGGACGAGCGGCTGATTACCTTGCAGGTCCCCGGCGGCCGGGAGCTGGGCATATTTGAGGGCGAGATCTTCCTCGCCCTGCCCTCCCTGCAGATCAGCCAGTTGCCCGCCGATGAGGTCACGCTCGTCGCCGTGGAAGACTACCTCACCGAGCAGGTAGCCCGCGTCCTGAGCCACCGGCTGTACCGGTCCGGACCGGAAGCGGAAACCGTTTACCGCCTCATCACCGGCTCCGGGGAACAGTACCCCGAACTCAATCAAGTGGCTGCACTCGTACAGCGCGAGGAAGAACTGGCGCTGGCCGCCGACGTGCCGGGACTGCTGGATACCCAGGACCTGGACGACCCGGACTGGCGCGCCTACCGCGCCGCCCTCACCCGCGAGGGGCTGCCAGCCCCGCTTCCCCTTCTCCCCGATCTGCGCCCGGACCGCGGCTATCGCAACGTCATCCGTATCACCGCCCTCAGCCCGGCGACCGTGCAGGTTGAGGTGGAACGCCGCTTCTTCGGGGCGCCGGACGGCAGCACGGCAATCACCTTCCGCTACCCGCAGTTCTACCGCTACGGCGACGAGGGCTGGGTGCGAACCGCCCCGCCGGCCTCCTTCTGGGGGGAGCCGCGCTCGTGGCAGGGGCAATTCGTGCATCTGGTGTATTTCGCGCCCGATGAGCCTGTATTCACCGGGTTGGCTCATTTGCTGGACGTGCGGCTGGGCGTGGCCTGCCATCAACTCGGCGACGCCTGTGAGGCGGCGCTGCCTGTCTCGTTGTGGTTTGGCGACGACCCGCGGCTGAATCTGGAGAACGCGGCCGCGCTGCCGGCCGGCCCCGACCTACTCCGCGAGATGCCTGGCCTTCAGATCGTGGCCGGCGAACAGTTCCGCGTGCTGCCCTCGCTGCAGTTCAGCGGGCTGCCGGGCGATACCGCCGCGCGCAGCGCCCTTGCCGACCAGCTCACTCTCATCGCCGGCGACTTCCTGACCCGGAAGCTGTTCGCCAGCCTGCCGCCCGGCGCCATCGTCAACTACACCGTGCTGCGCGGCGACACGCTATCCGCCATCGCCACCCGCTTCCACAGCACGGTGGAGGCCATCCAGGCCGCAAACGACCTGAGCAACCCGGACAGGTTGATGGTGGGTCAACTGCTCAGGGTCCCGGCCAACTTGACCCCGCAGGGCGCCGCTCCCGTTCCGTTGCCGCCCGCCGCTCCATTGCTGACCCGGGCCGCCGCCCCGGTGGACCCACTCACCACCCGCCCGGCCCTCACCTTTACCTACACCCGCGCCTACGATACCTCCCCGACCGGCCTCCCTGCCCCCGCCGCTCCCCGCCCCGAGCCGGGCGCCGTGCAATACGTCATCCGCCCCTTCGACACGCTGGAGAGCATCGCCGCGAAATTCGGCCTGCATCCCCTCTCGCTGCTTGCCGCCAACCCCCGGCTTGCAAACCCGGAGCAAATCTATCCCGGGCTGGCGCTCACCATCCCCGCCCGGCCCTGGACGCCCGCCGCGCCGCCCCATCCGGCCGGCGCCGGCGCCGACCTCCGCTAACATGACCCGGCCGGCA
>CAYZNA010000154.1:0-4927 GCA_964478665.1 uncultured Anaerolineales bacterium | reverse complement strand
CTCTAACTCCCAACTCTAACTCCCAACTCTAACTCCCAACTCTAACTCCCAACTCTAACTCCCAACTCCCAACTCTAACTCCCCATGATCCAGCGCCTTTTCTTCGGACTGTACTACCTGCTGGGCAAACCCCCGTGGGATACCGGCATCACCCCGCCGGAAGTCGTGGCCGCCATCGAAAGCCGGCGCTACGGCCCGCTGGCGCCCGGCCGGGCGCTGGACCTGGGCTGCGGCACCGGGACCAACAGCCTGTACCTGGCCCGGCGCGGCTGGCAGGTCACCGGCGTGGACTTTGTCCCCGGCGCCGTCCGCCGCGCCCGGCGCAAAGCGCGCGCCGCCGGCCTGCCCCCCGGCGCGGTGGACTTCCGCGTGGGGGACGTGACCGACTTGCGCGACCTGCGCCCGCCCTACCACCTGGCCCTGGACGTGGGCTGCTTCCACGCCCTGCCGCAAGCCGAAGGCCGGCGGGCCTACGTGCGCAACCTCACCCGGCTGCTGGCCCCCAACGCCCTGGTGCTGCTGTACGCCTTTGAGCAGCCGGAGAGCGGGAGCGGCCCCGGTCTGCCCGCCGACGAGCTGCTGGCGCTCTTCGCCCCCGATTTCCTCACCCTCAGCGTGGAGCGCGGTAGCGAGGCCGGCCGCCGCCCCTCCGCGTGGTACACTTTCCGGCGGCTGGTGGCCGGCAGCTAGTCGCCGGCCCCTGGCCGCCGGTCGCCCCAGGTGGGCCCACCCCCTTCGCGGAACACATCGCTGGCATGTTTCCCTGGCACCGCCCGCCACATCGTCCCGACACTTGCACCAGCACGCACACCTGCCCCGGACGCACACCTGCCCCGGACGCAGGTGCCGGGGGGTGCCGGGGAGTGCAGGTGTGTCCTTCGGGAGGGCAGGTGTGCGTGCACACCATGCATATTCTCTTCCTGTTTGTTGACGGCGTTGGTCTCGGCCCGGATGACCCGGCCAGCAATCCCTTCGCCGTTGCCCGCTTGCCCCACCTCGCCTCGCTGACCGGCGGGCGGGCGCTGCTGGCCGGACTGCCCCGGCTGGAGGGTGAGCGGGCAACTTTCATCCCCACCGGCGCCGCCCTCGGCGTGCCCGGTCTGCCCCAATCGGCCAGCGGGCAGGCCGCCATCCTCACCGGGCGCAACGTCCCCGCCGAAATCGGCCGCCACTACGGCCCCAAGCCAGACGCGCACATCGCGGAGATTATCGAGCGGTCCTCCGTTTTCAAAAGGCTGGTGGAAGCGGGCCGGACCGCCGCGCTGCTCAACGCTTACCCGGAGCGCTACTTTGCCGCCATTCGCTCCGGGCGGCGCAGCTACTCCGCCATCCCGCTGGCGGTGACCGCTGCCGGGCTGCCGCTCTTCACCGCCGCCGACCTGCTGGCCGGGCGGGCGCTCTCGGCGGACTTCACCGGCGAGGGCTGGCGGAGCGCGCTGGGCTACGCCAGCGCCCCGGTCTACACCCTGCCGGGGGCCGGCGCCCGCATGGCTGAACTGGCCCGCCAGCGCGACTTTTCCTTTTTTGAGCACTGGCCCACCGACTACGCCGGGCATCGCGGCACGCTGGCCGAGGCCACCACGTTGTTGGAACGCTTCGACGCGGTGCTGGGAGGGCTGCTTGCGGCCTGGCACGACCGCGACGGGCTGATTGTGATCACCTCCGACCACGGCAACATCGAGCAAATCGGCGACCGCCGCCACACCGCCAACCAGGTGCCCACGCTCGTCATCGGCGCGCCGGCCACCCGCCGCGCCTTCACCGCCGGCCTGACCGACCTGACCGGCCTCGCGCCGGCCATTCTGCGGGCGCTGGCCCCCGGCCGGGCTTGACGCCTGCCCGCTGCGGGTCTATTATCAGATCAAATTCCAGCCAATCCTTTGCAAGCGACCAGGTCTCCCGCTTATGCCCGTTGATCCCGAAACCCTGCGTTCTATGATGCGCTCGTGGGCCACCGGCGTGACCATCGTCGCCTCGGCCCACAACGGCCAGCAGCACGGCATGACCGTGTCCTCTTTCACTTCTGTCTCGCTGGAGCCGCCGCTGGTGCTGGTCTCGCTGGAAAAGATCACCCGCACGCACGGGCTGGTGGAGCAGGCCGGCCGCTACAGCGTGTGCGTGTTACATCAGGGCCAGCAGGCCATCTCTGACCGCTTTGGCGGGCGCGACACCGAGCATAGCGACCGCTTCGAGGGCCTGGCGGTGCGCCCCGGCCTGACCGGGATGCCCATCCTGGGCGACGCACTGGCCTATCTGGAATGCACCGTGGTGGCCGCGCACGACGCCGGCACCCACACCCTGTTCATTGGCGAGGTGCAGGCCGCCGCCGGCCCGGACGGCGGCGAGCCATTGCTGTACTTCGACCGCAATTACCGCCGCCTGGCCAACAACCGGGCTGCGGGCAGCCGCCCATGACCGACCTGCTCTCTCCCGACGAAAAACGACTGCTGCTGCGCCTGGCGCGCGAGGCCATCACCCTTTCGCTGCACCGTGAGGCGCCGCCTCCGCTGGACCTGGCCACCCTCCCCCCCCGGCTGCGCGAGTCGGGCGCCAGCTTTGTCACCCTGACGCTTTACCGCGCGCTGCGCGGCTGCGTGGGGACCATCGAGGCCCGCTTCCCCCTGGCCGAGGACGTGCGCCAGCACGCCATCGCCGCCGCCTATTACGATTATCGCTTCCCGCCGCTCAGGCCGGACGAGCTGGAGGGGCTGGTCGTGGAGGTCTCGGTGCTCACCCCGCCCGCCCCTTTGACCTATCGCACGCCGGAGGAACTGCTCAGCGCGCTGTGCCCGGGCGTGGACGGCGTGGTGCTGAGCGACGGCCTGCGTCGCGCCACCTACCTGCCTCAGGTGTGGGACAAGGTGCCGGAGGGCGAGATCTTCTTGACCATGTTGTGCGAGAAGATGGGCGCTCCGGGCGACGCCTGGCGCAGCGGCAAGCTGCAGGTGCAGACCTATCAGGTGGAGAAGTTCATCGAGGGGGAAACGTGAAAACGTTCAAACGTTGAACGTTCAACGTTCAAACGTTCGAACGTTCAACGCCTACTTGATCCGCACCACTACCTTTCCCTCGCTCCACAGCGCTTCCAGATCGTAATAGGCGCGCTTTTCGCCGGAAAAGGCGTGTACGATCACGTCCCCGAAATCTACTAGCACCCAGCCGGTCTCCGGGCGGCCCTCAATGGCCCTCGGGCTGAGGTCGTGGCGCTTCTTCACCGCCTCGGTGGAGGCCTCCACCAGCGCCTTGATCTGGCGGTCGCTGTTGCCGGAACAAATCACAAAATACTCAAAAAACGGGGTTTGCGCGCGCAGGTCCATCAGCAGAATGTCGTCGGCCTGCTTCTCTTCCAGCGCGTCTACAATGGTATGGGCCAGAGCAATGGTTTCCAGTGCGCACCTCCTGATAATGGGTTGTCGGGTTGTGCCGATTAGAGCGGAACCGCCCGCAGCCGGGTGTAGACTGCGCCGCCGGGCAGCAACTGGCTGCGGAACAGGGCCATCTCGCCGGCGTGGACCTCGCCCAGCGCCGGCACACTCTGGCCGGCCAGCGCCTCAACCAGGCGCCGCTTCTCCTCCGGGCTGGCCTGCCGCGCCACCCGCGCCACGGTCAGGTGCGGGTTAAAGGCGCGTCCCTCCGCCGGATAACCCAGCCGGGCCGCGCCCTGCTCCACCCGCCGCTGCAACGCGGCCAGCGCCCCGGTCGGCTCGCTCAGCCCGACCCAGAGCACGCGCGGCTGGCGCGCGTCGGGGAAGTACCCCAGCCCGCCCACGCTGAAGGTGAACGGCCCCTGATCGGCGGCCCCGGCCAGCACGGCCGCGATTTCGTCCACCCGCCCGGCGGGCGTATCCCCCAGAAACTTGAGGGTGAGGTGGATGCCCTCCGGCCGGGTCCAGCGCAGCGCGCGCGGGGGCGCCAGCCGCGCCAGGCGGTCTATCTCCCGGCGCAGGCCGTCGCGCACGGCGGGCGTGAGATCAATGGCGATGAACAGGCGCAGCGGAGCCGGCGCGGGGTGGGTCATTCGGGCAGGGGCACGGGCGCGCCGTTGAGAAAGACGCGCAGGGTAGACAGGAACTCATCCGGGCGCTCGTCGCTGGGCAGGTGCCCGGCGGGGAGGCTCACCAGCCGCGCGCCGGGGATGCGCGCCGCCGCCAGCTTGCCCTCTGAGGGCGGCACCGTGGCATCCCGCTCGCCGACCACGATCAGGGTGGGGGCGCTGATGCCCGCCAGCCGGCCGGTCAGGTCGGAGGTCGCCACCACGCGGATGGTGCTGAGCACAGCGTCGGCGGAGCTGTGGGCCAGCTCCTCGCGGCGGCGGCGCATGCCCGGTCCGGTGATGTATTTGTCGTGCAACGGCCACGAGAGCAGTGGGCTGATGGCCACCGGCCACAGGGCGCGGGCCGCCGCCAGCAGGGCGCCGCGCACCGGTGTGCGGGCAAAGTGCCCCAGGTTCAACCACACCTGGCCGCTCACCGCCGGGTTGACCGCCGCCACTCGCCGCACCCGCTCCGGGTGAAAGGCGGCCAGCGCCAGCGCGATCAGCCCGCCCATCGAATGCCCCACCACGTCGGCGCGCGGCAGATTCAGCGCGTCGCAGAAGCCGGTTACAAAACTCATGTAGTTGGGCAGGCTGTACCAACTGGCCGGCGGCTTGTCACTCTCGCCAAAACCGGGCAAGTCCGGGGCCACGCAATAGAAGTCGCCCGCCAGCGCGCCCATGGCCGCGTGCCACATGCGCGAAGAGGAGGCCCAACCGTGGATAAATAACAGCACCGGCGAGCCAACCGCGCCCGCCGTGTCGTACTGCACCCCCAGATTGCCAACCTGCGTGGTTTGCGACTCGATCATCGGGCAGGGATTATACCACTGCGGGAAACCCGCGCCGGCAGGGCAGACACAGCGTGCACACGGGCCACGGGCCCACGGGCCG
>CAYZNA010000153.1:7355-8199 GCA_964478665.1 uncultured Anaerolineales bacterium | reverse complement strand
GCAAGCCGGACTTCGCGCCGCCCAAACATGTGATGTTTGCCACTGCTGCGCCTGCCGGGCCGGTGCTACAATGCCTCGCAGTCCACTCAGCGCACCCCCGGCCCCCTCTCGCAGATCGCCCCGCGCGAACGCGACCCGCGAGAGTACGTCATGCCCGCGAAAGCCGGGCATCCAGTGCCGCGCCGGGCATGGACTCCCGCTTTCGCGAGAGTGACGGTAACGAACCAGGGGTGAGGCAGTCCCCATCACACCTCACAAGGAGTCAGAGATGCCCGGAAACGGAAAGCAAGCGCAGGAGCCAGTCATCCTCAGCACAGCGCGCACCCCCATCGGCAGATTTCAGGGGGCGCTATCTTCGATCCCGGCGCCCCGATTGGGCGCCATTGCCCTGAAGGCGGCGGTGGATCGGGCCGGGTTGCCCGACCCGGCCCAAACAGCCGAGGTGATTATGGGCAACGTGGTTGCAGCCGGGCTGGGGCAGAATCCCGCCCGGCAGGCCGGAATCTTCAGCGGGCTGCCGGAAACCGTGGGCGCCACCACAGTCAATAAGGTGTGCGGCTCCGGTCTAAAGGCAGTGATGCTGGCCGCGCAAGCCATCCGCGCCGGGGACGCCGATCTGTTTGCGGCCGGCGGCATGGAGAGCATGAGCCGCGCCCCCTACCTTGTGGATGGCCGGACCGGCGGCCTGCGCTACGGCCACGCGCAGTTGACCGATGCGCTGATCCGCGACGGCCTGTGGGACCCCTTCGAGGACTGGAGCATGGGGGAGGCGGCCGCCTTCTACCTGGGGTCCGGGTCGCCCGAGGCGCCGGTCGTGTCCCAGTCGATCGCGTCGGCGCCCGCC
>CAYZNA010000153.1:0-7345 GCA_964478665.1 uncultured Anaerolineales bacterium | reverse complement strand
GGGACTGGAGCATGGGGGACGCGGCCGAGTTCATCGCCGAGGAGTACGAGGTCACTCGCGAGGCCATGGATCGCCTGGCGCTGGAGAGCCACCAGAAGGCGCTGGCCGCGATAGACGCCGGCAAGTTCCGCGCAGAGATCACACCGGTGGAGATTCCGAACAAGAAGGGCCTCACGGTGGTGAACACAGACGAAGGCCCGCGCCGGGATACCTCGCTGGACGCCCTGGCGCGACTCAAGCCCACCTTCCGTAAAGATGGCCGGGTGACCGCCGGCAACGCCCCCGGCCTGAACGACGGCGCGGCGGCAGTGGTGCTGGCCAGCCGGGCAAAAGCGGAGGCGCTCGGCGCGCAGCCGCTGGCGCGGGTGGTGGGCTACGCCCAGGCCGCGGTGGCGCCGAAGTACCTGTTCATCGCCCCGGCAAAGGCCATCCCTGTACTGCTGGACAGGGTGGGCTGGACTCTGGCCGAGGTGGATTTGATCGAGCTGAACGAGGCCTTCGCCGCGCAGGTGCTGGCCGACGGCTACGCCCTGGCCGACCTGGGCTGGGACTGGAGCAAGGTCAATGTGCACGGCGGGGCCATCGCCCTGGGGCATCCCATCGGGGCCAGCGGGGCGCGCGTGCTGATCACGCTTATTCACGCTCTGAAAGACCGCGGCCTCAAACGCGGCATTGCCTCGCTGTGCCTCGGCGGCGCGGAAGCGGTGGCCATGGCGGTGGAAATCGAAGGGTGAAGGATAAATTCATCGTTCACACCTGCCCCGGACGCACACCTGCCCCGGACGCACACCTGCCCCGGACGCACACCTGCCCCGGACGCAGGTGCCGGGGGGTGCCGGGGGGTGCCGGGGGGTGCCGGGGGGTGCCGGGGGGTGCCGGGGTCGTTCATCGTTCCTATCGGAGTTCCCATGGGCGCGGGCACACCCCGATGAATGAAAAGGCTCGTAGTGCGCCACGGAGTTTGCGGAGTGGCGGGGGGTACTCCGCACGCTCCGTACCTGACTACGAACAACCCATTTTCAGAGGAGGAAATTGTGACCATCGAACACATTGTTGTTATCGGCGCCGGCACGATGGGCAACGGCATTGCCCAGACTGCGGCGGTCTCGGGCTACCGCGTGACCATGATTGACGTGGTCCCGGCTGCGCTGGAAAAGGGGCTGGCCGTCATACAGAAGTCGGTGGCAAAGCTGCACCAGAAGGGCCTCCTGACCGGCGAACAAAAGGCTGCCGCCGAAGGCATCGCCGCCGCCGGGGACTACCAGCCCGTCCGCGAGGCAGACCTCGTGATCGAGGCTGCCACCGAAAACCCGGAACTCAAGCTGAAGATCTTCCGCGAGCTGGACGCGCTGGCCCGGCCGGGTGTGATTCTGGCTTCCAACACCTCCTCCATTTCCCTCACCAAAATCGGCGGCGCCACGCAGCGAGCGGAGGCAGTGGTCGGCATGCACTTCTTCAACCCGGTGCCGCTGATGACGCTGGTGGAGGTGGTGCGCGGCCTGGCCACCTCAGACGAGACCGTCGCCACCGTGGTCGAACTCTCGAAGGCCATGGGCAAAACCCCGGTGGAGGTCAGCGATTCGCCCGGCTTTGTCTCCAACCGCGGCCTGTGCCCGATGATCAACGAGGCGGTGTACGCGCTGATGGAAGGCGTGGGCACGCGCGAGGCGATTGACACGGTGATGAAGCTGGGCATGAACCACCCCATGGGCCCGCTCACCCTGGCCGATATGGTGGGGCTGGACGTGCTGCTGGCGGTGATGCGGGTTCTGCACCACGACCTCGGCGACGACAAATACCGCCCCTGCCCACTGCTGGTCAAAATGGTGGATGCAGGGTATCTGGGGCGGAAGAGCGGGCGGGGGTTCTACCAGTATTCGTAACCTATCGCAGATTGCCAGGAGGTGAGGCCTCCCGCAGAAACGGCTTGCGGGAGGCTTTTTCGTTGTCCTGCACCATGCTATAGCCCTCCAGATAAGTTCCTTCCGGGCCAGACCGACGCGGTCTCTGAGACCGCGTCGGTCTGCGTGGAAAAGACTTTTCTGGACAACTATACAATCGGCCACAGAGACCAACCGCGCGGAGAACCCGATATGCCGCTGAAAACAGATGCGCCGCGCCGGGGATATGCGGTAAAATACCTGCGCGGAGGTGTGCTTGTCAGGAAAGGAAAACTTATGAGCACAGATAGAAGCTCGATTTCTCAAGCTGATTCCTACACAGCCATCGGCGAGTTCTGGGATAGCCACGACCTCACACAGTTCTGGGATCAAACGGGACCGGCCGAGTTCGAGGTGGATATTCGGTCAGAGGTGACTTACTATGCCATCGAGAGCACTCTGTCGGCAAAGATCAACGAAGTGGCCTCGCGGCGCGGAGTCTCAGCCGGGACGCTGGTTAATCTATGGGTGCAGGAGAAGCTATATGAGCAGTTCCCGGCATCTCACTGACCCGTGGCGAGGGCGCGGATGGAAGGAGGCCAGCATGCTTTACCGACGCCTCGCCCCCTGTGCAATTGCCCTCCTGCTCGCCGCCTGCCTCCCGGCGACCACCCCCACCGGCCAGATTCTCACGCTCTCCACCCGTGCCCCCACCGCGACCCCCGCCCCCCCCCCCCCCCCCCCCCCCCCCCCCCCCCCCCCCCCCCCCCGGCCGCCACCCTCCTCCCCGCCCCCCCCCCCTCGCCGCCCCCCGCCCCTCTGCCGTCCCCGACCGCCGCCCCGACCCGCCCCCTGGCCATCTGCATGGGCGCCGAGCCGGAAACGCTATATCTCTACGGCGGCCAGATGTACGCCAAGAGCGTAATCTTGCAGGCCATTTACGACGGCCCGATTGACACGCGCGGCTTCGACTACCAGCCAATCATCCTCGAGAAGCTGCCCTCGCTGGCCGATGGCGATGCCCGCATTGAGCCGGTCCCGGTGGCAGCCGGGGAGCGGGTAGTGAACGACGCCGGGGAGCCGGTGCAGTTAGCCGCCGGCGAGCGAGTGCGCCCGGCCGGCTGTCGCGCGCCGGAGTGCGCCGCAGCCTGGGATGGCGGACCGTTGCAGATGGATCAACTCTCGGTCGCCTTCCGCCTGCTGCCCGGGATTCAATGGTCGGACGGGACCGCCCTCACCGCCGCCGACTCGGTCTTCAGCTACCGCATTGCCCGCGATTGTGACGCCGGCCGGGGCCAGTGCGGCGGAAACGGGCTGGTCCCGTACAGTCAGGAGACGGTCAAGGGCACTGCCCGCTATGTCGCCCTCGACTCGCTCACCACTCTGTGGGTCGGGCTGCCCGGCTTCCTCGACTCGCACTACCGCACGAACTTCTTCATCCCCCTCCCGGAGCACCAACTGGGCCGGTACTCCGCCGCAGAACTATTCGACGCCGAAGAAAGCGCCCGCACCCCACCGGGCTGGGGACCGTACTTCATCCGGCAGTGGACCCCCGGCCAGCGGATCGTCGCAGAGCGCAATCCGCACTACTTCCGCGCCGGTGAGGGGCTGCCGTACTTCGACCGGGTGATCTTCCGCTTCACAGGGGAGGGGGCGGAGCAGAATCTGGCCGCCCTGCAGGCCGGGACCTGTGATGTGCTGAATCTGGAAACCCACCTCGACGCCGGACTGGAGGCGCTGCTGGCGCTGGAGCAAGAAGGCGCCCTGAAACTGTACGCCAATGTGGGGACCGTCTGGGAGCACCTCGATTTCGGCCTCAACCCGGCCCCGGACTACCGGCGCCCTGACTTCTTTGCGGACGTGCGCACCCGCCGGGCCATCGCCGGCTGCATTGACCGCCGGCGAATTGTGGATGAGCTGTTCCACGGCCTGACCCTTATCCCGAAGGGCTACCTCTCGCCCCTGCATCCCCTCGCCCCGCTCACCAACCTCACCCGCTACCCCTTCGACCCGGCAGCTTCCGCGATCCTGCTGGAGCAGGCCGGCTGGCGCGATGCGGACGGCGACGGCCTGCGCGAGGCCCACGGCGTGGCCGGCATCCCGGATGGAACCCCGCTGCGGCTGAACTACGCCACCACCACCTCGCAGACGCGCGGCCAAGTTGCCGGACTGATCGCCGAGAACCTGGCCTCCTGCGGAATCGCCCTGACTGTGAGCCAGACCGGCCCGGCTGAGTTCTTTGGGGAAACTGCGGACGGCCCGGTCTTTGGCCAGAAGTTCGACCTCGCGCAGTTCGCCTGGCTCACCGGTGTGACTCCGCCCTGTGAGCTGTATCTCTCTACGGCGATCCCCTCGCAGGCCAGCGACTGGCAGGGGAACAACAACACCGGCTACGCCAGCCCGGCCTTCGACGCTGCCTGCCGGTCGGCGCTGGCCGCCCTGCCGGGAACCGACCTGTACCGCACCAACCATCTCGAGGCCTTGCGCATCTTCAGCGAAGACTTGCCGGTTTTGCCCCTGTACCTGCGCTTCAACCTGTCTGCCTCCCGGCCTGACCTGCAGGGACTGATAGTAGACTCTACGCTCATGGCCGAAACGTGGAACATTGAGGAGTTCCGGCTTGAGCCGTAACGACATCCCGCTCGAATGGCAGGTCAGCGAGATTGCCCCGGACAGCGCCCTGCCCCCCACTCCTACCCAAACGCCGCGCCACCGCTGCCGCAGGCGCCCGCGACGCTGGCGGCTGTGGCTCTTGCTGCTGGTCCTCGCGGGCGCCGGCCTCGGCGGCTATACCTGGTACGGCTGGCAACAGGTCCGGCGGCAAATCCGCCAGCACATTGCCTACGAAGATGCCCGTTCGCTGGCCCGCGACGTGGAGATCGTCCGGGCCTTGCAGGCCGATGGCTACGACGACTGGCTCAACCGGCGCGCGGTGGAAGTGGCCGCCGGCCTGCCCGCCCCGCTCCCGGCCGGCAACCTGTTCCCCGTACCCGGGGCAGTCCGGGTGGAGAAGATCAGCGCCCCCACGCGGGATACAGTAGAAGCCACAGTGCTGCGCACCTTCGCCGATTCGGCCGGGGTGCAGTACCAGTTCGAGTACCTCCAGCGTTACCGCAACGCAGGTTCCGGCCAGTGGAAGCGCCTGCCGCCGGACGAGAGCGCGGGGCAGAGCATCGTCCTGTGGTCCGGCCAGCGGCTGATTACTCGTTACCCCGCAGCCGATGCCCCCTGGGCGGAGGCCGCCCTGCCCCAGATTGATGCCGCGCTGGCCACCGTGTGCCAGGATTGGAGCTGCCCGCCCGACCTGCGCCTCCCCGTGCTGTTCTCCGGGGCGCTGGCGGACCTCCCGCCCCTGCCCCATGCCCTGCGCCCGAACGACCCCGCTCCCCCGCCTTACCCCATCGGCTTCGATCTGGCCCTCCCGCTGGCCGACCCCGATCCGGGCATGTTCAGGATGCCGCTGCTGTTGCCCTCGCCGCATCTCGGCGGGTACCCCCACGATCAGGCCGCCGCGCAGGCCCTGACCCGGGCGATTGCCGTGCGCCTGCTGACGCCCCTGGCCTACGAGCTGGGCGGCCTGCGCCGCGCGCCCGGCGTTAGCCACTACTTCTTCGGGGCGCTGCTGGCCCGCGCCGAGATTCGCCACAGACTGTCGCCGGCCCCGGACACGCCCGTTGCGCCGGGGGCGCCCTCCCTTGAGGCTCTGTGGAGGGCGGACGCCACGGGCGAGGCAGACGACCTCGACTTTCGCGCCAGCCTGGACCGTCACGCGCGGGCGCTGAGCCTGCTCGACTTTGCCCTGGCATCCCGGCCGGCCTCGACCGAGGTCGCGCTGATCCGCGCTTCGCAAGACCACGTGACCCTGTCCGGCTGGCTGAAGGCGGCCCTGGGAGAGCCGGCGGAACCGACCATCCAGGCCTGGGCCGCCGCCGCCCGCGCAGCTTTCAACGCCACTGCCCCCATCTCGCCGGCCGAACTTGACGGCCTGACCTACGCCTGCAACGACGGCTTGTGGCTGGTGCGGGACGGCGCGCCGGTCCGGTTGCCGGTGGAGGGCGGCGTGTCCGGCCTGACGCCGCAGGCGCTCTCCCGAGATGGGCGCTATCTGGCTGTCGTCGCCGGCGGCGAAGGATCACAGCCTGGCTTGCAGGTGCTGGACCTGCTCCACCCCGGCCAGGGGCCGGTCGCGCTCGGCGCTTCTGCCTATCCGCTGGGCTGGACCGCGGGCGGCAGCCTTGCCTATCTGGACGTTGACCCGACCACCCCTGTTGATGAAACCCCTTTCCGACTGACCCTGTACAGCCCTGAGACAGGGGAACAGGGCAGTGTGCTCCCCGTCCCTGTGTTTGTGCTGTTTTTTGGCCGCCCGTCTCTGTGGACTCCGGATGGCCGGGGTATCGCCCTGACCATCATGCAGGAAGGGCCGGGGGAGCCGGCCGCCCGGCCGGCGCTGGTCATGCTGGAGCCAGCGGTCGCCGTCCGGGTTCTGGCCGAGGACGGTTTCCTTCCGGTGCTCTCGCCGGAGGGGGGCCGGGCCGGGTACGCGGTCGGGAGCGGGGTATTCGACCGGGAGGCCGCATCGGCGGCGGTCGAACTTCTCGACCTGCAGAGCGGGAGCCGGGAGCGGATTCTGGAGGCAGGCGCGCTGGCGGGGCACACCCCCACGGACGTCGTCGCAGTGCTGGGCTGGTCGCCCGACGGGCAATCCCTGGCCCTGGCGGCTGCGCGGCCGGGCAGCAATCAGCTCGATCTGTACCTGAGCGCGCCCGACGGCAGCGCCTTGCGCCAGTTGAGCCGGGAGGGCGATGTTCTGCTGCCGGCGGGGTTCTCGGCCGACAGCCGGTTTCTGCTGGCGATGCCAACGGAAAGTCAGGCGAGTCAGTCTGTGGTCTTCGACTTGCGCAGCGAGGGACGAAGGAGCTACGCGGGGCGCGGGCCCGCGTGGGGACCGGTGGGCCACCGGCTGGCAATTGCCGGCAGCGGGGGCGTGTACCTCACCGACCCGGAAACCGGCCGCGACCTGTACTGGCTGACCGCTGCAGAGTGTAGCGCCGTGGAGTGGTATCGCCTGCCCTGAACCCCCCCCCCGTAGGGGCGGCATCCTATGCCGCCCATCCCATGCCGCCCATCCCATGCCGCCCATCCCATGCCGCCCATCCTATGCCGCCCGATCCTA
This sequence comes from uncultured Anaerolineales bacterium, assembly GCA_964478665.1. Lineage (GTDB taxonomy): Bacteria > Chloroflexota > Anaerolineae > Anaerolineales > CAYZNA01 > CAYZNA01. The sequence continues at coordinate 289 of CAYZNA010000153.1, read as the reverse complement.
TGCCGCCCGATACCCGCGTCGCCCCCGCCGCCTGACGCCTGGGGACGCGTCAGCTACGCGGTGGGGCCGCGCCGGCGGGGAAGTGCCCGTCGCGCTTCATCACCAGCAGGGTCTCCCCCTCCCGCGCCAGAAACTCCAGCAGCCCGGCCAGCTTGCTGAGGCGGCGGAAGTACGCCGGCAGATCCGGCCCGTCAATCCCCCGAAAGCCGAACTTTCGGTACATCGGCCCCATGCTGGCGCGGCAGGTCAGGTACAGGTCGCCGCCGTGCCCAGCCAGCAGGTGTTCGAT
>CAYZNA010000152.1:1072-8204 GCA_964478665.1 uncultured Anaerolineales bacterium | reverse complement strand
AATGGTACTCCCTTCGGGGCCGGATTCTGTAGCGTCGGAATTACCGAATGCTCTCACTTACCAATTACCACTCCCCTTCACCTTGTCACGTCTGCGCGCCCTCCTCAAAACCGATTCCCTCGTAGTGTTCGCCGGCACCGGCCTGCGACTGGCCGGGCGGCTGGCGGCCTTTCTGCTGGTCAGCAACTGGTTGGGCAGAGAGCAGTTCGGGCTTTTCGGCGCGGCCATTGACACCGCCGAGATCGCCGAATCGTTCGCCGATCTGGGCACCGGCGCCACCTCGGTCACGTTTGCCTCCCGCCGCCTGCGCGAGGGCGACGAGGCCGGCGCCGCGCGCGTCTTTCACACTGCGCTGTGGATCAAGATCGTCGTCGCCACCGACGTGATGCTGCTGGGCTGGGCGCTGGCCGGGCCGCTGGCAGCCTGGTTGGGCTACTCGTGGCTGGCCCCCACCCTGCGCCTGGCCCTCCTGCTGGTCCCGGCCAAACAGTTCTACAGCCTGGGCAACAACATCCTGCAGGCCCGCCAGCAGTTTAGCCGGCTGAGTTGGCTGATCCTGCTCGCCCCACTGCTGATCGTCGTGGGCGTGATCGCCGCCCGCGCGGCGAACGCCTTCACCCTGAACGTGGCCGTGACCCTGTACGCCGTCACCCAGGGGGTGGCGTTTCTGGCCGGGGCAGCCTGGTACCCGCCCGCCATGTGGTCCCCGCGCCCGCCCCCACGCCGCGAGGTGCGCCAGATGCTCGGCTTCGGGCGCTGGGTCTACCTCTCCGCCCTGATGGGCACGCTGCGTATGCGCGCCGCAACCTATCTGTTGCTCACCTTCAGCACCCCGGCGGCCCTGGGCGACTATCAATATGCTGTGCGGCTGGCCAGCCTGCTCAACCTGATCACCGAAACCGCCACCCTCACCCTGCTGCCCAAAATGACCGCCAGAATCGGCCCGGCCGAGATCGCCGGCTACACCCGCCGCACCCTGTTGCGGCTGGCGCTGGTGCTCACTCCGCTGGCCGGGCTATCCCTGCTCTTCCGCCCGGTCCTGGGCTGGCTACAGCCGCAATACGCCAGCGCCGCGCCGGCCTCGGCAGCCCTGTACCTGAGCGTGCTGGCCAGTATCGCCACTATTCCGCTCACCACTGCCCTGTACGCCCTGCGCAGCCCGCAAACCGAAACCCTGCTGGAGGCGCTGAATCTGCTTGTGCTGATTGTGTTCGGCGTTGTGTTCATCACAGCCCTGCCGGATGCCGCCCTCGGCGCGGCGCTGGCGCTGCTGGTGCAGCGGGTGATGGACTTCGGCGTGATGCTGGCGGCCACCCGGCGCGTGCTGCGCAAGGCCGGCCGATGAACCGGCCCACGGGGCCGGACTGGCTGGCGCCTGCGATTGGGCAACTGCAGGGGCAGGGGCAGTTCCCGCCCGGCGACTGGCGCCCGCTGTGGCTGGTGCGCGACGAGAGCCGGGCGGTGGTACTCATCTTCCCGGCCGGCGACGACCGGCCCCGCCTGGTCGTAAAGCTGGAGCCTTCCCCGGGGGAACGCCTGGCCCGCGAGCGGGAGGTGCTCCGGCGATTGCACACCGGGGGGGATCACTTCGTGGGCGAGATTCCCCGCCCCCTGGCGTGGGGCGCGCGTGGGAACCTTGCCTGGCTGGCGACCGATGCCCTGCAAGGGCAGCCGCTCAAACGCCGGGCCATGTGGCGGCGCGACCGCGTGATCTCCGCCGGGGCGGACTGGCTGCTCACGTTTCACCGCGCCACCGGGGTTGCGTGGGCGGAGGGCCAGGCCGGCCGGGCGGCGCACGTGCAGCCGGCGGTGGAGGCCTACCGGGCGAACTACGCCCTCAGCCCGCTCGTCGAGCGCGTGCTGGCAGAGACCTTCGAGCCGGGACCGGCCGCCGGCCGTTTGCCGCTGGCCCTGCGCCACGGCGACTTCAACACCGCCAACGTGCTGTGGCGCGCCGGACGGGTGGCAGTGATGGATTGGGAGCTGTGCACCGGCCCGGATCCCGCCGGCCCTGATCTGGTCACCTGGCTATATTCCTGCCAGCCGGGCAAGCCGCGCGATGTGGAACGGCGGATGCGGCGGGCCTTCTTCACCCTCGGACCGGCGGCGCGGGCCGCGCGGCGCTACTTTGATGCCCTGGGCGTGGGCCCGGTCCTGCGCTGGCCGCTCTTTTTGCTGGGCTGGATCACTCAGGCCAACGACAAGCGCGCCTGGCTGCCGGACGATTTTGCCGTGCTGGACGACGCCACCGCCAACCGCGATTTTGGCCTGACCTATATTTCGCGCGGGCAGTGCCTGAATGTTGAACTGGCCTGCGCGTGGCAAGCGGAGTTCGCTGTGTAGACCTGTCAGGTCTGCCAGACCTGACAGGTCTTTGCTCACTCCTCTTCCGCTGCCACCTCAGCCTCGCCCGGCTTGCGGTCCAGCATCTGCATCTGAGAGGCCACGACTTTGGTGAAGTAGCGCGTCTCGCCCTCGTGCTCGTAGCGGTCAGTTTGTAGCCGGCCCTCCACGAACACCAGCCGTCCCTTGCCCAGATACTGCTGGCAGATCTCGCCCAGCTTGCCCCAGGCCTCCACGTTGAACCAATCGGTGGCTTCCTTTGCCTCGCCCTCGGCGGACTTCCAGCGGCGGCCGACGGCCACCGAGAACTGGCACACCTTCTTCCCTGTGGGAGTGAAGCGGGTCTCCGGGTCTTTGCCCAGGTGACCAATCAGTTGAACTCGATTCAATGCGGGCATAGTGCGTCTCCTTTCGCAGTAGAGGTGTCCTGAACGGTTGGATTGTTACACGGGCAGTCTAGTATAGATCTGGCGCAAGTGCAAGCGCGAACGCGGGGCCCCTCTGGCTGCCCTGCCGCCTCGCCCTCGCCGGGGCGGGCTGCTCAGTTCACACCAGAAAGAACCGGAAAAAGGGTGTGGGCGGGGGAGCACGCCATTCGCAACCCGATTTATCGGGTTCGCCAGGCCAGATCCTTATTCCCGCAGCAGGGTTTCTGCCAGCAGGCACCTCAACCAGCCGGTCCAGCCCCGCAAGGTCGCGATGCAGGGCGACCCGGGCAGCGGGGAAGGTGGCTCGTGCAAGGCCGAGGGCGGCCGGCCCCTGCGAGGCCTCGATTTCGAACAGAATGGCCCCGCCGGGGGCGAGCTTCGGCAGGGCCTGCGCCAGCAGCCGGCGGATCAGCGCGAGGCCGTCCGGCCCCCCGTCGAGGGCCAGCCGGGGTTCCGTTCGAGAGACGGGCAGCCCATCGAGGGTGGCGGTGGGGATGTAGGGCAGGTTGGCGCAAATCAGGTCCACCGGCCCCGGCAGCGGATCGAGCAAGTCGCCTTCCAGAAAGGTGGTGCGGTCGGAGACGCCGTGAGCCGCGGCGTTCTGGCGGGCCACGGCGAGGGCCGACGGGGAAATGTCGGTGGCGAAAACGCGCAGGCCGGGGCAGTGCCGGGCGAGGGCGATGGCAGTGCAGCCGCAGCCAGTTCCCACATCGGCGGCGGTGGCCGAGACCTCGCGGGTCTTCACCCCACTCCGCTGCGCTTCGGGGGTGCTTCGCAAGACCCGCGAGGTCTGCAGCCGCGCGATGGCCCGCTCCACCAGCAGCTCGGTCTCCGGGCGGGGGATGAGCACGTCCGGGGTGACGGCAAAGGCCAGGGTGCAGAATTCCCGCTCCCCGACGAGGTAGGGGATGGGTTCCCCGGCAGCGGCGCGGGCCAGCAGGGCGTCGAAGGCGCGGGATTCGGCCGGGGTGGGGACGTATTCGGGGTAGGCCAGCAACCACGTCCGGGGGCGGGCCAGCGCTCGGGCCAGCAGCAGTTGGGCGTCGAGGCGGGGGGACTCGCCGGGGAGGCGGGGGACGGCCCGGGCGAGGAGATCGGCCAGGGTCATTCGGCCTCGGCCAGCCGCTGCGCTTCCTCGCCGGTGGCCAGCTCGTCAATGAAGGCGTCAATTCCGCCATCCATTACCGCCGGCAGGTTGTGGGAGGAGATGCCGATGCGGTGGTCGGTGACGCGCGATTGGGGGTAGTTGTAGGTACGGATTTTCTCCGAGCGCTCGCCGGTGCCGACTTGCGAGCGACGGTCGGCGGCTTGCTCGGCCTGGCGGCGGGCGGTTTCCAACTCGTACAGCCGGGCGCGCAGGATGCTCCACGCGCGTTCTTTGTTTTGCAGCAGCGAGCGCTCGTCCTGGCAGGTGATCACCATGCCGCTGGGCTTGTGGATCAGTCGCACGGCGGTCATGTTTTTCTGGACGTTCTGCCCGCCGGCCCCGGCCGATTTGTAGGTCTCAATCTCCACGTCTCTTTCCGGGATCTCGATGTCCACCGGTTCGACCTCGGCCAGCACGGCCACGGTGGCGGTGGAGGTGTGGATGCGTCCCTGACTCTCGGTGACCGGGATGCGCTGCACGCGGTGCACGCCGGATTCGTATTTCAGGCGGGAATAGGCGCCACGGCCTCTGACTTCGAAGATCACCTCTTTGAAGCCGCCCACGCCAGTCTCGTTGGCTGAGAGCACTTCGGTCTTCCAGTTCCGGTTTTCGCCGTAGCGGGTATACATGCGGAACAAGTCGGCGGCGAACAGGCCGGCCTCATCGCCGCCGGTCCCGGCGCGGATTTCCATAATCACGCTCTTCTCGTCGCGCGGGTCGCGCGGCAGCAGCAGAGATTTCAGTTCGGCTTCGAGGGGAGAGAGTAGGGATTGGAGATTCGAGATTTCTTCCTCGGCAAGATCGGCCAGTTCTCCGCCCTCAGCGAGCAGGGCGCGAGCGTCATCCAGCCGCCGGCTGATCTGGCGGAACCGGCGGTACTCCTCGACAATGGTCTCGGTCTCGGCGCGCTCCTGGGCGCATTCGGCCACTGCTTCGTAATCGGCGGCGTTTTCGACCATCAGGCGTTCGAGTTCGTTGTAGGGGGGTTCAATGGATTCGAGTTTGTCCAGCATGGCAGAACTGCGAGGGGGTGGGGGAGCGTAAAAAATCCCACGCGGCGTGGGAAGGTGACCGGATTATACCACCGCTGGCCGTGTCCGGCGCGGGCGGCCTTTTTGGGTGTGCGCCTCATAGATTCAACCCGCTATTGTCCCTTCGGTGAAGGCGGGCAGGTCACTCCAGCGAAGGCGGGCAGGTCACTCCCGTGAAAACGGGAGTCCAGTTGGACCGGGTGCGGTGGATACCCGCTTTCGCGAACAAGACGGCGGCGAGAGTAGCGGACATCTTCCGCGCGCATCGCGGAGAAGGCGCTGTGTTGACGCTCCGCCGGGCGCATGTTAGAATCCGGGCGTTCGAGTTGTCACTCTCAGCTCGGGCGGGCCGCTAGCTCAAGTGGCAGAGCAGGTGCCTTTTAAGCACTTGGTTGGGGGTTCGAGTCCCTCGCGGCTCACTGGAACGATTTTCCGCCGTGAATGCGACCGGGTTTCTTGTGGCGCTACAGGAAACCCGGTCGCATTTCCCGCAGCCAGCAGGAGAGAACCGGATGGACGGGAACGAACTTGAGTTTCAGAAAGTCTACGATGCCTTTCGCCCGAGAATACTGCGCCACGTGACGCGCCTTGTCGGCGAGAACGAGACCGAGGACCTCACGCAGGAGATCTTTGTCCGGGTCAGTCAAGCGCCGGGAAGTTTCAGGGGCGAGGCCGGACTGTCTACCTGACTCTATCGAATTGCGACCAATGCTGCAATTGATAGGTTGCGCACTGTCTGTGCTACAATCTTCCCATGAGCGCATCATGGGAGTCTGTGGTCGTCACCGGGATGGGGGTCGCCAGCCCGCTGGGCTGCAGCGTGGCCGCGCTGTGGGAGGGGCTGCTGGCCGGGCGGTCCGGGGTGGTGGCGTTGGCCGAGCCTGAGTTCGCCGGACTGCGCAGCCGGATTGCGGCGCGCGTGCCCCCATTTGAGACAGGATCATACTTCGACCGGAAAGAGGCGCGGCGCATGAGCCGCGCCTCCCAACTGGCGCTGGTGGCGGCGGCCGAGGCCGTGGCGCAGTCCGGCCTGTGCGAAGGCGGCGCCGACCTCGACCGGGTGGGGGTGATGATCGGCAGCTCCATCGGCGGGTTCAGCGCCGCCGACCCGTTTTTCCGGGATTACTATCAGCGCGGCCGCATCAGCGCCTTTGTGATCCCCATTTCGATGAACGTGGGGCCTTCGGCGCAGGTCTCCATCCGCTACGGCCTGAAGGGGCCGCTGTTCACAGTGGACGCGGCCTGCGCCTCCGCCGCGCACTCCATTGCCTATGCCTTCAACTTGATACGGGTCGGAATGCTGCCGGCAGCGGTGGCCGGGGGCGCCGATTGCCCCCTGAGCCGGGGGGTGGTGGAGGCGTGGTGCTCGATGCGCGCGCTCTCCGAACGCAACGACGACCCGGCCCACGCCTGCCGGCCCTTCAGCGCGGACCGGGATGGGCTGGTGCTGGGGGAGGGCGCCGGGGTGCTGGTGCTGGAGGCCGAGTCCCACGCGCGGGCGCGCGGGGCGCCGGTGCTGGCCCGGCTCGCCGGCTACGGCGCCAGCGGGGACAGCCATCACCTCACCCAGCCCTCGCAGGATGGGCCGGCGCGGGCTATGCGCTCTGCGCTGGCAGATGCCGGGCTGGCGCCGGAGGAGATTGATTGCATCAACGCCCACGCCACCGGCACGCGCTGGAACGATCGCGTTGAGACTTCGGCCATCAAAGATGCCTTCGGCGCGCACGCTTACCGCATGCCGGTTGTGGCCAACAAAGCCGCGCTGGGCCATTCGATTGGCGGCAGCGGGGCGCTGGAGCTGATCGCCAGCATCCTCTCGCTGCGGGACCAGCGGCTGCCGCCGACTATCAACTACACTACCCCGGACCCGGAGTGCGATCTGGACTACGTGACCGAGGGCGCGCGCCCGCACGCCATGCGGCACGTGATGAGTAATTCCTTCGCCTTTGGCGGCAGCAACGCGGCGTTGATCGTGAGCCGGGTTGAGGCAGCCGGCGCCGGAGGCCGGTCCGGGTGGGGATAGGGCGCACGGGGAACGGGGCGCATGGGGAACGGGGCGGACGGGAACGGGGCGCAGATTGCAGGACCGGCATCCCTATGCCGGTCATTCCCCGGCAAAACGGCGCACGGGGAACGGGGCGGACGGGAACGGGGCGCAGATTGCAGGACCGGCATCCCTATGC
>CAYZNA010000152.1:0-972 GCA_964478665.1 uncultured Anaerolineales bacterium | reverse complement strand
CGGTCATTCCCCGGCAAAACGGCGCACGGGGAACGGGGCGCATGGGGATGCGCCCCCTACGGGTTGATGGGGTTCTGGCTGTCCAGATAGGCCGCGACCTCGCGCAGGGTGCGCAGGTCGCGCGCGGCCTGATCGGAGAGGCTGGCCGGGGCGAAGGCCTCTTCGATTTCCAGCACGATAGACATCAAATCAAAGGAATCCAGCCCGAGGTCGTCTCGCCATGCCTGGTCCAGCGGAACCTGCGCGGGATCGAGCTGCAGGCGCGCGGCCACGATTTGCTGTAGCCGGCGTTCGGTGGGGGTGAGGGGGGCCATGAGGGACTACTGCCGGATGAAGTCGCGGAAGGCCTGCACGGTGCCTTCCGTGACCGGCGCTTCTTCGCGGTAGAGCGGTGCCGGGCTGAAGCCGAAGGTCTGCGCCAGCGCCAGCATGCCTGCCATTTTATCCGGAGTGACGGCGCCCGGCCCGGCGACGCGGCCCCGGTCCCCGGTGAGCGCCAGCAGGATGGCCTCGCTGAAGCAGCCGTAGAGCACGTCCGGGGCCGGCAGGCGGGCGTAGCGGCTGATGTCCAGTTGAAAGGGGGTGCGGGCCAGCCCGCCGGAAAAGGCCAGCACGTCCAGGCGGGGCGGGGAGGCGGGGGCCAGGGTGGGCGGGTAGCCCAGGTCGCAGACCACGGTCCCCGGGCGCAGGTCGGCTTCCGCCAGCAGCGGGCGGGGGGAGCTGGTGGCGGCCAGGATCAGGTCGCCTTGCAGGGCGGCACCGGGGTCCACGGCGGTGAGCACGTCCACGCCCGGGGGGAGTTCCGCGCGCAGGGGCCCCAGCCGGGCCGGGTTGCGGGCCACGAGGATCAGGCGCCGGACGCGCGGGGCCAGGCCGAGGGCGCAGCCGCGGCCGATGTCGCCGCTGGCCCCCAGCACAGCCACGGTCCCCGCGCGCAGGTCGCGGCCCAGCCGGGCCATCACACCTTCAATC
>CAYZNA010000151.1:0-8206 GCA_964478665.1 uncultured Anaerolineales bacterium | reverse complement strand
ACGTCGCGGAAAGGCTCCAGGGCCCCGGCGCTCTGCAGTTGGTCATACACCCACCCTAAGGGTCCGTAAAAGAATAAGTTCCGTCAAGACCCTAAGGGTCTTCGAGACCCTTAGGGTCTGAAACCGGGAAGTTATACTTTTTCAGGCCCTAAGTGTGCGCCGCCTACCGATCCTTGAAATCGGGTTGCCGCTTCTGCAGGAAGGCGCTGATGCCCTCGGCGGCGTCTTCGCTGGCGGTGAGCTTTTCGAGCTGGCCGATCTCGGCCGCCAGGCCCTGCTCCAGCGTGGCGTCCAGCCCGGCGCCGATGGCCTCCAGCGCGGCGGCGACGGCCACCGCGCTCTTGCCGGCGATTTTCTTCGCCAGCCCGACCGCCTGGCGCAGCACGGCATCGCCGGGGGCGACCATGTTCACCAGCCCCAGCGCCTTTGCCTCCTGGGCGTTGATCGGATCGCCGGTCAGGATGATCTCGGTTGCTTTGGCTGGGCCGACGATGCGGGCCAGGCGCTGGGTGCCGCCCCACAGGGGGATGATGCCCAGATTGCTCTCCGGCTGGCCCAGCCGGGCGCGGTCGCCAGCCACGCGCACGTGGCAGGCCATGGCCAGTTCCAGCCCGCCGCCCAGCGCCACGCCGTTGATGGCGGCGATGACCGGCTTGCGCGCCCCTTCGATCTTGTTGAAGACCCGCTGGCCCAGTTGGGCGATCTCGCGCGCGGCGGGGGCGCCCTGGGTCTGGATCAGCGCGCCCACCTCGGTCAGGTCGGCGCCGGCCACAAAGGCCAGTTGCCCACCGCCGGTGATCACAATTGCCTTGACCTGCGGGTCGGCCAGCAGCTCGTCTATCGCCCCGTCCAGTTCGGTCAGGGTCTGGCGGTTAAAGGCGTTGACCGGCGGGTGATCAATCACCAGCGTAGCCACGCGCTCTTGAAGGGTGTAACGGACGTACTGTCTCTCGGTGGTCACGGATGCTCCTTGCGGTTCGCGTTGAACGTTGGAACGTTGAACGGTGGAACGCTTCACGCGTACTCCAGAAATCCCGCGCCGCTCGGTTGCCCCAGGCGGCCCTCGGCCAGCAGCTCGCGCAGGCGGGGGGCGGGTTCAAAGCGCGGGCCGTATTTTGACTTCAGTTCGTTCAGGCCGGCCACCACGGCCTCGAGGCCCAGCTTGTCGGCCAGGGCCAGCGGGCCGAGGCGCTCGCCCTTGTAGGTCATGCCGGCCCCGGCGATCATGGCCAGGTCAATGTCGCGCACGTCGGCAATGCCCTCGCCGGCGGCCAGGGCGGCCTCGTTGATCATCAGCAGCATCAACCGCTCGGGGCTGAACTCGGTTCGCTGCTGGCCGCCGCTCAATTCGGCCACCAGCTTGCGCACCGGCTCGTCGCTCGCGCCGCCGTAGCCGTAGAAGCCGGCGCCGGACTTTTCGCCCAGCCGGCCGGCCTGCACCAGCCGCCCGAACAGTTGCGCGGCTTCCATGCGGTGGCCGTACTGGCTCTGCAGGTACTTGCCCACCTCATAGCACACGTCGAGGCCCAGAAAGTCCATCAGCGTGAAAGGTCCCATCGGCCAGCCGTAGCCTACCATGGCTTGATCTATCTCTTCGGCGGAGGCGGCGCCCTGTTCCAGGCACAGCACGGCCTCGTTGAGGTAGGGGGTGAGCAGGCGGTTGACCAGAAAGCCGGGACATTCTTTGACCACCACCGGCAGCTTGCGCAGCGACTCGACGAACGAGACCACGTCGTTGACCGTTTCGTCGTCGGTGGCCTGGCCGCGGATCACTTCCACCAGTTTCATCACGTGTGCCGGGTTGAAGAAGTGCATGCCGACCATCTTGTGCGGGCGATTGGTGGCATTGCCCATCTCGCTGATGGAAAGGGCGGAGGTGTTGCTGGCGAAGATGGCGCTCTCCGGGCAGGCGGCGTCCAGCTCGCGCAGCACTGCGTGCTTGACCGCCATCTTTTCCGGCACGGCCTCCACCACGATGTCCACGTCGGCAAACTCGCCGTAGTCCAGGGTGGGGGTGATCAGGGCCATGCGGCTGTCCATCTCGCCGGCGCTCATTTTGCCCTTGTTCACCCGCCCTGAGTAGATCTTCTGAATGCGGGCCACGCCTTTGTCGAGCATGGCCTGATCCACGTCTTTGAGCACCACCGGCAGGCCGGAAAAACTGATCACCTGAGCGATCTCGGCGCCCATGGCGCCCGCGCCGACCACGCCGGCTTTGAAAATATACATGGTCTTGTCCTCCGTTTGAGCATAGCACTCGAAGAACGGGGGTGCGCGGGGGCGTACGCCTTCACGCAGGCACGCTCTTCGAAAAGATTGTTTCCACGGGCCAGGCTCTCAGTCCTCGGCCTGGAATTCCTCCCAGAAGGCAAACAGGTCGCCAATGCTTTCGCGCATGGAGTTGCGGCGGATGGCCTCGCCGAACAGCGGGGCGACCGAGAGCACCTCCAGACCGGGCACGCGCTTGCTCTCCGGGATGGGCACGGTATCAGTGGTGACGATCTCGGTGATCTGCGACAGGGCAGCCAGCCGTTCCAGCGCGTCGCCGGTGAATACGCCGTGTGTGCACACGGCGGAGATCTGCTCAACCCCGTGTTCGATCAACACGCGCCCCAGGGCGAGGACGCTGGCCCCGGAGGCGATCTCGTCGTCGTAGATCAGCGCCCGGCGGCAAACCTCCACAAGGCCAACCAGGCCGGAGATGCGCACTTCGCGGTCTGAGATGCGGGTCTTGCTACCGGCCGCTACCGGCAGCCCCAGCGCCTGGGCAAAGTCGCTGGCAGCGCGGGCGTGGCCGGCGTCGGGCGCCACCACCATCGTATCACTCAGGTCTCGCTTGCGGAAGTACTCCTGAAAGACCGGGCGGGCGGTGAGCGGGTCGGTGGGCACGTCGAAGAAGCCGTGCACCTGCGGCGAGTGCAGGGTCATGGTGAGCACGTGGGTCGCGCCGGCGGTCTCGATCAGCCGGGCCAGCAGCCGGCCGGTGATGCTGATGCGCGGCGCGTCTTTCTTGTCTGAGCGCGCGAACGAGAAATAGGGGATCACAGCGTGCACTTCGCGCGCCCCGGCGCCGCGGGCAATGTCCAGCATCATCAACAACTCGACAATGTGGTCGTTGACCGGGGCGCTCAGGCTCTGCACAATGTACACCGCCCGCGATCGCACGCTGGAGCCGAGCTGGATGTACAGGTTGTCGTTGCTGAAGCGCCGCACGCGGGTCGGATCGAGGGGCAACCCGAGGTAAGCGGCGATGGCCCCGGCCAGCGCCGGGTTGGAGCTGCCGCTGAAGATGCGGTTATCGCTCGGATCAAGGGTGTGAACGACGTTGTCCATTTGTGCTCCCATCGAGCCGGCTTGAGGGGCCTTTGCGAAGTGGACCTGCCAGGTCTATGGCTGGCCGTTCAGCGCCTCCACGATCAGCGCGCTGCCCTGGCCGCCGGCGGCGCACAGCGTCGCCAGCCCGTAGCGGACCGGCTGCTTGCCCTCTTTGTTGCGGCGCATCATCTCGTGCACCAGCGTGACCACGATCCGGCAGCCCGACGATCCGACCGGGTGGCCGAGGGCGATGGCGCCGCCGTTCACGTTGACCTTGTTCCAGTCCCAGCCGTACTCCTTCAGCGCCTTGCCCACCGCCAGCACCTGCGCGGCAAAGGCCTCGTTGATTTCGATCAACCCCATGTCCGCCAGCGCCAGTCCGGCTTTTTCCAGCGCGACGGGTACGGCAAAGGCCGGGGCGATGCCCATGCGCTCCGGTTCCACCCCGGCGTAGGCGTAAGAGACAATGCGGGCCAGCGGGGTGTAGCCCAGCGCGCTGGCTCGGCCGGCGCTCATCACCAACATGGCGCTGGCGCCATCGGAAATGCCGCAGGCGTTGGCCGGGGTGACCGTGCCGCCCTTCTTGAACACGGTCGGGTACAGGGCGGCCTTCTGCACGCTCAGGGCCGGGTTGATGGTCTCGTCTTGCAGCACTTTCTCGCGGGCCACTTCCTGCCCGGCTACCCTCTTGGTGACCGCCACCGGCACAATCTCGCCGGCGAACTTTTCCATGCGGGTAGCCATGAAGGCCTTTTTGTGGCTGCTCACCGCGAACTGGTCCTGCTCCTCGCGCGAGATGTCAAACTCCTCGGCCAGATTTTCGGCGGTGCGACCCATGATCTGCCCGCAAATCGGGTCGGTCAGGCCCTCCCACAGGGCGTCGGTGAACTCGGCATGGCGCAGCTTGAGGCCCCAGCGCGCGCCCTTGACGATGTAGGGGATCTGGCTCATGCTCTCCACCCCGCCCACGAGGTAAATCTCGCCATCGCCGACCTGAATGTTGCGCCAGGCCTGCACAATCGCGTCCATGCCGGAGTCGCAGTTGCGCGTCACGGTGTAGCCCGGCACCTCTTTGGGGATGCCGGCGGTGAGCGCCGCCACCCGGGCGATGTTCAACGCCTCGGAGGGCTGGGCGATGCAGCCGAAGATCACCTCGTTGATGCTGGCCGGGTCAATCCCGGTGCGGTCGAGCAGGCCCCGGATGGCGGTGGCGGCCAGGGTGCGGGCGCCTACCTCGCGGAACACCCCGCCGTGGTTGCCGACCGGCGTGCGCACCGCGTCCACAATTACCACCTCTTTGAAGTCCATCATTTCACTCCTTGTGTGCTCTCATGCCGCGCAGCATGGTTTCTGTTACCTGTGCGTAAAGGGTTTCGATTTCTTGTTCCAGTAGTTCGCGCCGCAGCGGGTGGGAGGACAGCACCAGCACGCCGTTGACCGCGGCCCAGAAGGCGCCGGCTGCGGTGCGCGGGTCGCTTACGGCAAAGAGGCCCTCTTCTACCCCCTGACGGATGGCCCGCACGGCCCACGCCAACCCCTGCACCGAGCGGGCCAGAATCTGCCGGTAGACCTCTGGTTTCACGCTCTCCTGAAAACGCCCGCGGTCAAAGGCCATCAGCATCCGGAAGTAATCTTGCTCCTCGTTGTAAAAGCCCCAGTAGGCCGCGGTCAGGCGCCGCAGGCGAGTCTCAGCGGAGCGGGGTTGCCCTTCGTCGTAGGCGGCCTCCAATCGTTGCAGCAACAGGTTCAGCCCCTCCAGAAGCAAATGAGCAAGGAGGGTCTCCTTGCTCTCGAAATACAGATATACTGTTCCCTTGGCCACCCCGGCCTCGCCGGCGATGCGATCTACCGTGGCGCGGCGAAAGCCGTACTGAAAGAACACGCGGCGTGCGGCGGCCTGGATCGAGTCCTTGCGATCTTCCTTTTCGCGTTCGCGCCGGGATTGAGTGGTGGTCGGCATGCGCTGGCGGCCCCGGTTTCTGACTTGCGGTCACTTTCTGACTGATAGTCAGTATACGGGCGGATTGGTTGCGAGTCAATAGGCAAGATGGCAAAGCGGTAATGCTTCCGTTGGTTGCCAATCTGAGGTATGCTTGTTGCCAATTGGCCGCGAGGAGGGACCTGTGAGATGAGCCTGCTAAAAACGCCAGCGTCGGTGCTGATAGTGGAAGACGACCCGGCCACAGCCGAACTGGTAAAAACCGCGCTGGAACACCTGCGTGGCTTTCGGGTGCACGTGGCGCCGGATGCCAGCGCCGCACTGCGGGTTTTGCGCGACCAGCCGGCTGACCTGTTGGTTTTTGACGTGGTGTTGCCGGGGGAGATGAATGGCTGGGAGCTGGCGCGCGCGGTGCGCGCCGACCCTGCCCTGTCTCACGTGCGACTGATCTGCATCACGGCCTGGTTTGGCACTGCCGATCTGCGCTATGCCCGTCCGCCGGACATTGAACTGGATGGGTTGTTCGCCAAGCCGCTGGACGTGCCGGGGCTGGCGGATGCCGCCCATCAGGCCGTCACTCGCCCCCGCCGCCGGCCATGATCCCTGGCGAGGGGGTATAACGCAGTAGGGCAAGATTCAATCTTGCCGCCGGTCTACGGCCCCGCCGTCAGATCCACCCCAAACCAATCCTCCGACAGCCCGCGCAGGGAGCCATCGCGCTTCATTTCGGCCAGCAGCCCGGAGAGCGTGGCTGCGAGGCGTTCGGCGGAATCCGGGCTGTTGCGGTCCAGCGCCAGCGCAAAGCCACGCCAATAGGCCGGGTCGCCCGGCGCTGCCACGCGCAGCCCGTTGCTGCGGGCCTCGCGCAGGGTAAGCTCGGTGGCCAGCCAGGCCACGAAGTCGGTGCGCCCGGCGGCCCAGGCCTGCGGGCAGTCCAGATCACCGGGCATGGGCACCGGGCGGGCGTTTTCTACCTGAAAGTGCACCGGCAGCCCGCCGATGTCGAATTGGTCGTCGCGCAGCAGATAGTGCTCCTCCGGGGAATCGGCGACGGTGCAGATCACTTGCCCGTGCAGCCGGTCCAGGCTGGCGAGGGGCGATCCTTCCGGGACCGCGAATTGCGCCGCGAGGAAGTAGTATGGCCGGGTGAGATGGAAGCGCTCGCCGTGGGCGCGGGTGAGCGGCAGGGACCCGGCGTACATGTCCCAGCCGCCGGCCCAGTTCCCGGCCACCACCGTGTCCCAGTCCGGGGTGACAAAGGCGGCCTTTACCCCCAGCCGCCGGGCCAGCTCGCGCGCCACGCCCACATCAAAGCCGTCCGGCTCGCCGTTCTGGGCCACGAACGAGAATGGGGGGAAGTTGGCGTCAGTGGCCACGCGCAGCGCGCCGCGTGCCAGGACTTTGTCTTGCAGGTCCTGGCCGGCGCGTGGAGGCGCGGTGACCGGGGCGGTGGCCGGGGGTCTGGGTCCGCTGGCGCAGCCGGCCAGCAGGGCTAGAAGGATCAACCACGGCGATAGACGAAGTTTCATCGGCTCCCTCAAGGTGTCGCGCCAGTAACGCGAAAGCAGCCGGGGTATTGTACCCCGGCTGCTCGATTTCCGTGAATAGGCCAGTGTGATTACTGGCTGAGTCGCACTGCCAGCCTGCCGTCTGGCAAAGGCGCCACGATGAGCTGGTCGCTGTCGCCCTGGACAAATACCTCCTGTGTCTGAAAGGGCAGCACGCCAGCGGCCAGCGCCAGAATCTGCTCGGCGGGCAGGCTGAGGCGGGCGTGGGCCGGGACCAACGCCGCCAGCGCCAGCGGGTCCGGCGCGGGTTGCTGCCCGGCGGCCACGCTCACCAGGCCGCGTAGCAGGCCGGTCTGCGCGCGCAGTGCCTCCAGCGGCCCGGGCGCGCTACGGGCATCCAACCAGGCCAGCGCCTCGGGGGCGGGGAGCCGGCGCCCATCCAGGTCCGCGCCCCCGGCCAGGTCAATCAGCCGGGCGAAGCCGGTCCGATCCAGGGTGAGGATGGCGTTGAATGCTACCGGCGCCAGCGAACTGACCGCGCGCGGGAACAGGCCGCCCTCCACGTATTGCCCGCCGTCGCTGGCAAAGGCGTCCATCAGCCGGGTTTCGGCGGCGCCGGCGGGCGCGGCCAGGCTGACCGGGGACAGGCCCAGCACAAAGACGCGGGTGGCGGGGGGCCGGAAGGTAATCAGCCAGACGGCCTGCAGTGTCGGGCCGCCGCCGGCCGTCGCCGCGCCTGAGAGATCGTCCACGCCCAGCACCAGCAGGGTGATCTGGGCCTCCGGCGCCCCGGGAGTGGGAGGGGCCGGCGCGAGGGCGACCATGGCGGGGGTACCGCTCTGCCGGGCCGCCGCCAGGGAGGGGGCGCCTCCGCTGCCGGCAGTGGAGGCGGCGGGGTTGACGGCCGCGCCCAGGTCGTTCCCGGCGGCGCAACCGGCGGCAAAAAAGACCAGCAGGATGGCGGCGCACACGGCCACGTTGGGAGACGGGAGAGGTGTACGTCTGGACTGAGGGGGGCGGATGTTCATCTGGAGTTCCTCTTTCTCTGGCGATGGACTTGCGTGTTACCGCATGACGGCCTGTGCAAAGCCGACCAGCATGCCCAGCAGCATGGCAATCACTGCCCCGTGCAGCAGAAAGCGGTAGGGCAGTATGGCCTGGGCGATGGCGGAAGCCAGTTTCCAGAAGCCAATCTCCAGTTCGGTCTGCAGGGTCTGAAGGGTCTGGACCATGGAGTCACCTCGAGCTGCTGATTTTGAGGATGCGGCCGCTGCTGTCGGCCAGTACGCGCACGGTGCGCGGCAGGTTCTTACCGTCCGCAGTGAGCGCGCTGCCCTTGAATACGAGGGTGTATTGTGCGTCGCCCGCGCCGGCTGTTTTGGCCGCCGGCTGGGGCTTGACCGCCGGCCGTCGCCCGCGCATCTCCGGGAAACGGCGGGCTACT
>CAYZNA010000150.1:0-8247 GCA_964478665.1 uncultured Anaerolineales bacterium | reverse complement strand
ACTTCTATCCGCAGGGCGGCACGGCCACGATGCCGATATTTTCACAGGCTCTCAGGGCAGCCACTTTGCCGGAAACGCTCTCTTCGGCGGCCACCTCCAGACCAATGCCGGCGGCGTAGGCTTCCATCCGGGCCTCGCTGGCGGACGGGTCCATCCCGGGATGGGCGACCTCGCGCGCAAACAGCAGCCCGGCGCGGAACGGGTCCAGGGCCTCGCCCGCGCGCCGGACCTCCACTTCGCAGGTGCGCTCAAACCAATCCATCGCGGGCGTTTACGGAGTTGCTGTGGCGGTGGCTGTTGCTGTGGGAGTGGGCGTGACCAGATTGACCGGGATTTGCAGCAACTGCCCGACCGCAATCCGGTTCACGTCAGTCAGCTTGTTTTCCTTCGCGATCGCCTCCGCTGTGCTGTTGAAGCGGGAAGCGATGCTCTGGATGGTGTCGCCGGACTGCACGAAGTAGGGGATCAGGGTTCCCGGCCGCAGGTCAGGCGGCAGCGGGGTGGCCGTGGGCGGTTGCGCGTCGCCGGGCGGGATGACCAGTTGCTGGCCGATGTTCAGTGAGGGGTCGGTGATCCCGTTGGCGGCCATTAGCACGGTTACGCTCAGGTCGAACTTTTCGGCGATGCCGTACAGGGTGTCGCCCAACTCCACCGTGTAGGTGAAAGGGCGGGTGGGGGTGGGGGTGAGCAACTCGGTCGGGGTAGCCGCAGGGGCCGTGTCGCTGGGGACCGGGGTCCGGGTGGGCGGGAGCGGGGTGAGGGTCAGGGTGGGGGTGAGGGTGGGGGTCACCAGAAAAGTGGGAGGGGCGCTGCCGCGCAGCCACGAGACCAGCAGGCCGGCCACGCCCACCAGCAGAATCAAAGCCAGGCCGGAGAAAATCACCGGCATGATACGGCTGCGACGGCGGCGATAGCCCTGAATGGTGCGAGCCGCGTCCAGACGGGGGGCAGAACGGGGCCTGTTTTCCGGCATTGCCTCAGCCCATCATGTGCGGCTTTGGTCCCTGCGCCAGCGTCTTCTCCGGGTCTTTCTCAAAGGTGCGCTTGCAGCCGGGGCCGCAGAAGTAGTAGGTTTTCTGCTTGTGTTCCGACTTCCACTGTGCGGTTTCCACTTCCACCTCCATGCCGCACACCGGGTCAATTGCTTTCATGGCAGCCTCCTTGTGGGTTTGCTCTATTTTACCTCCGCTCCACCAGACTGGCGAGGCGGAACGCCTGCTGTGATATTATACCCGCACACCGGCCCGGCAACGTTGCGACGTTCAACGTTGGAACGTTCAGGAGCGGATAGGGTATGACCGAGGTTCATGATCTGGTGAAGCGCCGGTTTGGCGCGCACGCAGCCGGTTACGTTACCAGCGCCGATCACTCGCGGGGGGAGAGCCTGGATCGCCTGCTGGCGCTGGTGGACCCGCAGCCGGACTGGCGCGCGCTGGATGTGGCTACCGGCGGCGGGCACACCGCTCTGGCTCTTGCCCCGCGCGTGCGCGAGGTGGTAGCCGTTGATCTGACCCCGGAGATGCTGGCGCAAGCGGCGGCCTTTGCCCGGCAGCGCGGCGCGGACAACGTGACTTTCCGCGAGACGGACGCCCAGCAGTTGCCCTTTGGGGAGGCCGAGTTTGATCTGGCAACCTGCCGCATTGCCCCCCATCACTTCCCCGACCCGGCCCGGTTTGTGCGCGAGTGCGCGCGCGTGGTGCGGCCGGGCGGGCTGGTGGCAGTGATTGACAACGTGACGCCGGCCGATCCGCTGGCCGCCCGGCACCTGAACGCCTTCGACAAGTTGCGCGACCCCTCGCACGTCTGGACCTGCACCCCGGCCGAGTGGGAGGGCTTTTTTGGCGCGGCCGGCCTGGCACTGGAGCACAGCGAGTTATTCGTCAAGACCATGGGTTTCCACGGCTGGGCCGACCGCATGGGCGTCTCGCCGCCGGTCAAGCTGCAATTGGAGGTGCTGCTGCGCCAGGCGCCGGCGCCCGCGCTCGAATCGTTGCAGCCGCGAGAGGAAAACGGCCGGCTAGTCTTCAATTTGCTGGAGCTGCTGATCGTTGGCCGCAAGCCCCACGCCGTGCACATGGGTGAGCAGCCTTACGGGTGAGCCACCCGCACCCCCGTCAACCGCAAGTGGTCGTCCAGTTCGTGGCCGTCCTCGGCCAGCATCTTCAGCCGCACCGGGCCGTTCCCCGCATCGTAAAACACGCCAATTTCCAGGCTGTAATTGCCCGGCGGGGTGTCCGGGGCAAGGGCCGGCTGCACCGTCTGCTCCGCCCCACTCACTGGAAAGCTGTTGTTGGCCCAGATGCTCCCGTCGGCAGCCACTACGTGCATGAAAAGCAAGTAGGGGTGCGAGAGGGGCGCGGTTTGCTCCCAGTGCACGGTCAACTCAAAGGGTTGGCCGGACGCCAGAGTGCGGGACGGCAGGGAGTAGCCCTTCAGTTGCAGCTCTCCGCCAAAGTCCACCGCCAGCGGGTTGGGATAGGGGCCGGGCAGGGACTCGATACTCAACTGGCCAAAGCTGACCGCGGCCGAGACCGGCCGGCCGGAGGCGTCGAGCACGAAGGCCCGGTCGCCGGTATCGGCTTGCCACAGCCCGGCCTCCCAGTGGGCGGTGGCCGGGGCGTAAGTGGTATCGGGGAGCACGACCAGCAGCCGGTCGGCGAACAGTTGGCCGGGCTGCCAGCCGCGCGTGTCGGCGCGACCGAGGCCGGGGTAGCTATCGCGCTGGGCGACGAGGGTCTGGTCACCGTCAATCAGGTGCAGGAAGAGCGAATAAGGCAGCTCGGTGCGGCGCAGCGGCTGCCAGTACAGGGTGACGGTCAGGCGGGTGCCGGGGCGGGCGCGAGTGGCGCTGACGACGTACCCCTTCAGCAGCGCCACGTCGCCGAGGGCGGTCTCCAGCGGATGGGCGCCGGCCGGCAGGCGGGAGAGCGCGCGGGGCGGGGAATACGCTGGCAAGATCGCTAGCGCCAGGGTCAGCCCGGCGAACAGCGCCATCGCCCCGGCAATCGCGCCGCCGCAGGGGCGACCCGTAGCCGGGGCATCCCCATGCCCCGGTCGCCCCGGCCGCCCCGGCAATCGTGTCGCCGCAGGGGCGACCCGTGGCCGGGGCATCCCCATGCCCCGGTCGCCCCGGCCCCCCCGTCACCCGGCGCGCCAGCGCTCCCAGCCCGATCACAAACAGAATCATGTACGCCGGCAGGGCCGGGAAGGTGTAGCGCCCGTAGGCCCCGGTCGGGCTGAGGGTGAGGTAGACCAGCAGCCCGGCGAATTCCACCAGCCCGGCGCCGGCCAGGAACAGCAGGGGCACCCGGTCCGGGGCGCGGAAAAGCCGCAGGGCCAGGCCAATGGCGGCCAGCAGGGAAATCCCGGCCAGGGTCAGGTAAATCCAGCCCGGCAGGACCACCTCGCCATGCCCGAACCGGCCCCAGAAAGTGGTCCACGCGTAGGGCAACGATTGTCCCCACAGAGCCACGCCCTGGGCCGCGGTCTGCCCCCCGTAGGCGTTCAAATTGGCGCCCACCGCGGTCGGGTCGCCGTAGACCAGCAGGTTGCGCAGGTACCACCACCCCCCGCCGAGGGCCGCGCCGGCCCCCAGCCACGCCACCCGAGAGGCGGCGGACGCGACGCGCCGCCCGCTTCCGGCCATCACCAGCAGCGCCGCCGGGACCAGCAGGAACGCAACTGTTATCTTCATCAGCGCACCGAGGCCGACGGCCAGCCCCAGGATCAGCGCCCGGCGCGCGGTGAAGCCCCCCCGGTGAAAGCGCACCCCCAACCAGAGCACCAGCGCCCCGGCGGCGGCGGCCCCGGCGTCGTTTTGCAGCGAGCCGGTCACAGCCAGAAACATGGGGTTGAAGGCCACCATGCCGCTGGCGGCCAGGGCGAGGGGCGAGGGGCGAGGGGCGTGGAGCGTGGAGGGGGGAGCGTGGAGGGGGGAGGGGGGAGCGTGGAGCGTGGAGCGTGGAGCGTGGAGCGTGGAGGGGGGAGAGGAGGCGCCGCGGTCTGAGAGAAGCAGAGCGAGCTGGTAGGTGAGCAGGACGGTAATTGCGCCGCAGAGGAGAGAGGCGAGGCGGGCGACGCGCAGCGAGAGCGCGGCGCCGTGGAACGGCCAGCGGTCCCACGGGCCGTGGGCGTACAGGGTCTTGTTGTCCACGCCCGGCTCCCAGTAGCGGAAGCCGCGATAGGGGTTTTTGCGGGCGGCGTAGTCCGGCAGGTCGCTGGCGCGGAAGGGCCACGAGAGCGCCGCGCCGAGGGCGTAGTACAGCGGGGGTTGGTGGTATTCGGAGAGGTTGCTGGCCTCGAAGACCGGCAGCCGGCGCTGCTCGATCAGATAGCGCACGTAGCGGAAGTGGTCTATCTCGTCCGAGGGTTCAAAGGGCGGGAAGGCCAGGTTGTAGCCGAGGGCCAGCGTAAGATAGAGCGCAAAGAGCGCCCGGAAGGCGCGAGTGGGTCGGTACCAGAGTTGGAGATCGTGCGAGAGGGTCATGGTAGAGCGTGTGGCGGGATTCTACCATTCACGGCGGGCCGGAGCACACCCGAAGAAAGTCCGGGTGCTGGCTGTGGGACAATCTTGCCCCCCGGGTGGTTGCAGTCTGTATCTCTGTATGATATAAGTAAGCATTCTCCCTGCCCACCTCGTGGAGGCGACAGAACAGTAAACCGGACTGGAGGGTGACAGAATGAAGCCGCTGCGTGAGCCTGTACCCGGTTCTCCCAACCAGCCCGGACCGGCCGAGACGCCGAATGGGCCGGAATACGGAGAGAATCACGTTCTGCGAATTGGCGCTCTGCAGGTGGACCTGTGGCATGTTGAGGCAAGACTGGAGGGAGAGCGCCTCTCGCTGACGCCGTTGGAGTTCGATCTGCTCGCCTATCTGGCCCGAAATGCCGACAGGGCAGTCCGACCGGACGAGTTGCTGCGGGAGGTATGGCGCTGCCCCGCCGAGGGAGGCGGAACGAAGGATCAACTGAAAAGCGCCATCAAGCGGTTGCGGCGCAAGATCGAGCCGGACCCGGGGCAGCCTCAATACTTGCTGACTATGCGCGGCTTTGGATACCGGATAGCGACGCCCGCAGAGTAGAAACGAACCACTCCGGTGTTTCGCTCGCCTGACCCGAAGATTGACACTATGGTGACACCAGACTGACACCAGACTAACACCCGGGATTAACCTGCTCTGTCAGGCAATGCGTTATAATGTGAAGCATGGTGACGGCCTTTCCACTTTCTGTGCTCACTGATGCCGGGACCCTCCTCGCCCGGGCGCTGGTCGGCGGCGTTTTTCTGATTGCCGGCATCGCCAAACTCAAGGCACGTCCCGGCCAGTTTCTGAACGCTATTCTGGGATATGACCTGCTGCCAGAGCCAATAGCAACCGTCCTGGCACGCGGACTCCCCTGGCTGGAAGTAACGGCTGGCGGGCTGCTGATCGCCGGCCTATGGACTCGTTTTGCGGCATTTCTCGGCGCCGGGCTGTTGCTGGTGTTCTCTGGCGCGGTAGCCATCTGCGTGGAGGGCAGTGACCCGGATGTGGTCCGTCGGAAACAGGACTTTGTAGTGTCTCAGTCATATGGGCATGGATAGGATGATCAAGCACGCATTCGCAACCAAGGTTGTCGCAGCGGCACTGATGCTGCTCCTGCTGGCGATAGCGAGTCTCTTTGCATTTGCACAACCAGCCGCTGTCAAAGGCATGAGCGTTCAGCAACAGCCAACGCCGATCCCGAATGATTCAGATCATCTATGGCCACAGTTCACGCCTGATGCCTGGCAGGAAGCAGCGCGCAAAGTTACCTATCGAGTCTTTATGCCGCAGTATGTTCCAGCGGAGTTTGTCTCTGGATGGCCGAGCTACGATGCCCAAACGGGTGCAATCGTGCAAAACTACTTGTCTGTCGGGAACCCATCAGTTCTGGTGATCATTCAAATGCCCTCTTCGAAGGTGCAAGGGGGTCCCCCTGGAAAACAAGTCAAGGTTGGTAATATCATGGGTCGGTATTGGGAGAAAGAAAACAGGTGCTTTCTCTTCCTTGACCGGGACGGCACACACATTGAACTGCAGGCCTCACCGAGCGTCGGGAGCGAAAACCTGATCCGGATCGCAGGTTCTATGCAACAGGTTCCTTAACTTTGGTTATCATGGGTGCGTACAGTATTGGGGCCTGGACAACGAGTTGCGTGGTTTGCTGCTGTTCCTTCTGCTATTACCAGGAGACTATCAGGGGTGATAAGTAATAGGCTGGCTCAAGTCGGTTCCCGCTACGGCTGGCTTCTCGTCCTGATCATGAGCCCAGTTCTGGTGGGAACTCTTGCGTCTTCTGTCACAACGTGGCAGGAGTGGTCAAAGTTCCTGTCCCTTGTAGCGTTCTCCATATCCCTGGCTGCAGCAGAGTCACGTCTGGGCTGGCCCCGGGCAGTCCAGCGCCCCCTCGTCGGTACGATGTGGGTGATTGGCACTTTGCTGATGTTTGTCGCCGCCTTTGCAAAGGAATTGCAACTGTTTGAAACTTTAACGCTCCTCGCCATCTTCACCATCGCCCTCAAGGGAGTGGGTGATTGGTTTGGCCCAGGCCGCCACTTGTAGCAATCTCTAGTACACGCTGGCAGGAATCCGCCATGGGTTGTCACCCTGAGCGCAGCGAAGGGTCTCTGCGTCCGATGCGGAGATGCTTCGGCGCTTCGCGCCTCAGCATGACAGGGCCTATCCTTCTTTTTCACACTGAGAGACCACTGATTCAGAATAGATTAGCTCGTTGTGCCTGTTTCTCTGGCTTTCGTTGCCCTGTAGCAATCTACAGGGCGGTTCGCCTTCTGGACAGAGTAATCCGGAGCTGAGCTGAGGAGCATAACATGACAGGATATATTCCTCAAGAATGGCTGCTGATTCTTGTTCTCCTGGTAGGAATGGCTTTCTGGCTGTGGATGCTGACGGAGTGTGCTTCCAGAGAACCTGATGGGTACAGCAAAATTGTCTGGATCATCATCATTTCTGTAACCCATTTTCTGGGAGCAGCACTATACTTCATTGTCAGGAGGCCAAAACGCATACGGCAAATTGGGACGGTTCGTTCCCCGGAGGAGTCCGGGTAACGCTTTTGCTGACCTTTTCACCTCTGGCTCCAGCCGAGAAAACCGCCCGACCATTGGCAGCCGGTTTGTGGATACCGGGGTTTATCCTGACCCTGGCCGCAGGCTTCCCCTACCCTTCCAATTCGTCCTTCAGCAACAGGGTCAGGATCACGCTGACCACCGAAACCACCAGCGCGCCGAGGAAGTAGGCCCAGAAACCGGCGCCCTCAAAGCCGATGCCCACCGCCGAGCCGAGCAGCCCGGCCAGCCAGAAGATGGCCGTGTTGATCACCAGGGTGAACAGGCCCAGGGTGAGAAAGATCAGCGGGCAGGTCAGCAGCTTGAGCAGTGGACGCACCAGCGCGTTCAGCAGCCCCAGAATCAATCCCAGGCCGGCCACTGCAACCCAGTTGGTGTTCTCGGCCCGCAGGCCGGGCACCAGCGTGACCGCTGCATAGACCGCAACCGCATTGATGGCCCAGCGCCAGAGTAATCGTGTCATTTTAACCTCCGGGCGATGGGTAGGCAAAGGCATTGCCTTTGCCGACCCATCGCATTGCCCCTAGCTACCCATCGCTTGCTCTCTACGGCTTGCTGCACAGCCCGGCCGCAGCGATGTATTCTTTGACCGGCGCGATGCTCTGCACGTGCAGCGCGCCGCCGTTGGGTTGCCCGCGATGGCGCCCGAACACTGCCCGGCTCTCGGCATGACGCGCATCCAGAGGGATGAGCAGCGTGTCCACCGCGGAGAAGAACTTGTAGAACGAGTGCACGCGCACGGCCGGCGCGTACGACAGCTCCAGCGTCATCATCTGTGGGCTGCTCAGATAGTCCTGATAGGTGGCGTCTGAGATGCCCAGTGAGTCCCAGTTCTTGTAGCCGGAAATCTGCTCGTTCACCAGCGCGGTCAACTGGTTAAACTGCTGTGAACCGATAGCGGGATACACGTCCTGCCCGTAGCAGTGGACGGTGATGGCGGACGGCCGGGCGTCAAAGCGCGGCCAGAACCATAGCAGGTCTTCGGTGCTCAACGCAATCATGGCGTACACCGTAATCGCGAGCAACACCGCAGCCGTGCCCACCAGGCTCCACAAGGAGGGTTGGTTTTTGTAAGTGGTCGAATGCTGCATCCCTGTACTCCAGTTACCCGGCGGCAGCCGCCGGCTGCGCCGCGCCCA
>CAYZNA010000149.1:2023-8296 GCA_964478665.1 uncultured Anaerolineales bacterium | reverse complement strand
ATAGAAGCGATGTTACGGCCCGGTTAGAATGCCGTTTGACTTTGCCGCTTCCCTGAGGATGCAGACTGACGCGGTCTCCGAGACCGCGTCGGTCTACGACCAATACTGTTTAGATAAGCCCGGAGTCAAGCCTTCAGGCGGCCCCGGCTGAAGCCTCGACTCCGCTAACTAAACAGTATTGGGTCTAAGGCCAGCATCGCATCCATCGTGTCGAAGGTACTGTATCGCCCCCCGGCAAGCGCTGCGTCAACCTCTGCCTCACCCGCTTGCCACTCCGGGGTCCAAAAATACCGCTGCTCGGCCACCGTGAGCAGCGCTTCGAGCAGCCGGATGCGAGTCGTGCTTGCATTCCCCGCTGCTAGCAAGGAGGTCACCGCCTCGCCGACTGTCGCTTCCCACGCAGGCGGGATCTCGACTACCAACTGAGTCTGCCCATTGCTCTTTTCAAGGCGCACCATCAGATCGTTCATCATAAGCCTCCCGGGCGGGCCAATAGATCGCATTCGCGAAGGAAATGTACCGTGAAAGGCCTCTATTGTCAACGCGCCGACTGCTCCAGCGCGAACCTGCCGGCATTTGCCCCGAGCGTGGCTGTTCGCACCGCTGAGGAGGGTGTAGAATCTGTGCGGGTCTGATGGTAAAGGGCCTGAAAAAGTATAACTTCCCGGTTTCAGACCCTAAGGGTCTCGAAGACCCTTAGGGTCTTGACGGAACTTATTCTTTTACGGACCCAAAGGCCTGTAAATTCAGACCCTGAGGGTCTCGAAGACCCTCAGGGTCTTGACGAAGGGAGAGGAACTCTTTCCCAGTGACTCACCATTCGCTGAAAAATTCTTGAAATCGCGAATTCCTGTATCCGCCATATATAGCGGGAGGAATCTCAATAGCCCCATATTTGGCGGTCGCCGTTCGATGTGCTCAAAGGCGTTAGGCAAGGGAATTGGAATTCTCGGTTTTCCTTGGTGCAGTTTGGCGAAAATGGTGACAAAGACCGGCCTTTGGCGAGGGAATTCGCGATTTCGCCAGAATTTTCAGCGAAAGGTCAGCAGTGAGGTGACTCATGAGCGTCAGTGTAACCATCCAGGTTCCCACCTACGTCTACCGCCTTGCCGAGCAGACAGCCAGCGCCACCCGTCGCCCGGTGGAGCAAGTGCTGGAAAACGTCGTCACTTCTGCCAGTCCCGTGGGCGACGATCTGCCTCCCGACCTGCAGGCAGAGCTGGAACTGCTAGCGCAGTTGCCAGACAGGGAGTTGTGGCGGGTTGCCCGAAGCACAATGCCTGACGATCGCCGCCGCGCCTCTGACCGCCTTCTGGAGCGCAATAGCGCGGGCACCATCACAGCCGCCGAACGTCGCCGGCTGAGTGAATTGGGCCGGGAGGGTGACCGTCTGATGCTACGGAAAGCACACGCGTATGCGCTACTCAAGTGGCGCGGACATAAGCTGCCCGCCCTCAACCAACTACCGCTCCCCGAATGAAGTTGAATCGCGATCTGCTCGTGTATGCGCGCCGTCAGTGGGTGAGGGCCGGCTGGCACCCCCCGGCGGAGCCATGAAACGCACAATCTACCTCGAAGACATCCCCCTCGATGAAGCCCAGGCCCGGCTGGAGGCCGCGCTGAAAGCTGCCGGCCGCTGGGGGCCGCTCGGCAGCGAGACCGTGCCGTTAGCAGAGGCGGCCGGCCGTGTGACCGCCGCCCCGGTCTGGGCGCGGCTGTCGGCGCCGCACTACCACGCCTCCGCCATGGACGGCTACGCGGTGCGCGCCCGCGATACCGACTTTGCCGGCGAGACCGCCCCGCTGCTGCTACCGCTGGGACAGAGCGCCCAATACGTGGACACCGGCGACCCGCTGCCGGAGTGGGCGGATGCGGTGATCCCGATCGAGAAAGTGCAGATCGTGGAGGAGGAAGAAGGAAGAAGGAAGAAGGAAGAGGGGGGGCGCTCGCCCGACTCGGCCGCTCCTTTCTTCTTCCTTCTTCCCGCGAAGCGTTCCTTTATTGAAATTCGGGCCCCGGTGGCCCCGTGGAGCCACGTGCGGGCCATGGGCGAGGACATGGTAGCCACCGAGCTGGTGCTGCCGGCCAACCACACCCTGCGCCCGGTGGACCTGGGCGCGCTGGCCGGCTGCGGCCACAGCGAGGTATCGGTGTGGCGCCGCCCGCGCGTGGCGGTGATCCCCACCGGCAGCGAACTGACGCCCGTGGGCCAGCCGGTCCGGCGCGGCGAGATCATCGAGTACAACTCGCTGGTGCTGGCGGCCCAGGTAGAAAGCTGGGGCGGCCAGGCCACCCGTTACCCCATCACGCCCGACGACTTCGAGCGCATTCGAGCGACCGTGGCCGAGGCCGCCCGCTCGCACGACCTGATTTTGCTCAACGCCGGCTCCTCCGCCGGGTCGGAAGACTTCTCGGCGGCGGTGGTCGAGTCGCTGGGCACCCTGCTGGTCCACGGCATTGCCGTGCGCCCCGGCCACCCGGTCATCATCGGCATGATTTCCCCCTCCCCCCTCCCCCCTCCTCAATCCCCACTCCCCCGCGAAGCGTCCAATCTCCAATCTCCACTCTCCACTCCCCCGCGAAGCGTCCAATCCCCCCTCCCCATCATCGGCGTCCCCGGCTACCCGGTCTCCGCCGCGCTGACGGGCGAGATTCTGGTGGAGCCGCTGCTGGCGCGCTGGGGAGGCCGCCGCCCGGCCGAGCCGCCGCAGATGCGGGCCACGCTCTCGCGCAAGGTGCTCTCACCCATGGGGGACGACGAGTACATGCGGGTCACGGTGGGGCAGGTCGGCGGGCGGGCCATCGCCACGCCGCTCTCGCGCGGCGCCGGGGTAATCTCCTCGCTGGTGCGCGCCGATGGCATCGTGCGCATTCCGCGCTTCTCCGAGGGCCACAACGCTGGCGACGAAGTGACCGTGCACCTGTACCGCAGCCCGGCGGAGATAGCCCGCACCATCGTGGCCATTGGCTCGCACGATCTCACACTGGACCTGCTGGCCCAGTACCTGGCCGAGGGGGGGCTGCGGCTGGCCTCCGCCAACGTGGGCAGCCAGGGCGGGTTGGTCGCCCTGCGCCGGCGCGAGGCCCACCTGGCCGGCTGTCACTTGCTGGACCCGGAAAGCGGGGAGTACAACCTGAGCTACGTGCGGCGCTACCTGCCGGGCATCCCGGCGGCGCTGGTCACACTGGTGGGGCGCGATCAGGGGTTGCTGCTGCCGCCCGGCAATCCCAAAAACATCCGGGCGCTGGCCGATCTGTCCCGCCCCGACCTCACCTTCATCAACCGCCAGCGCGGGGCCGGGACGCGGGTGTTGCTCGATTTCGAGCTGGGCAAGCTGGGGCTGGGTCCGGGCGCTATCCGGGGCTACGAGCGGGAGGAGTACACCCATCTGGCGGTGGCGGCCGCGGTGCAGTCCGGGCGGGCCGACTGCGGCCTGGGCATCCACGCCGCCGCCCGCGCGCTCGGGCTGGACTTTGTGCCACTGTTCAAGGAACGCTACGATCTGGTCATCCCGCGCGAGCATTTCGAGGCCCCGCTGCTGCGCCCGCTGCTGGACCTGCTGCACAACGACCGCTTCCGCGCGGCGGTGGCCGCCCTGCCCGGCTACGATGTGGGCAGCATGGGGGACGTGGCAGCCCAGGTCGCCTGAGCCATTGTGGCTCAGCTTATGGGCCGCACCGTGCCGCTGTATTACAATGGCGCCGGATATGGACGCCGACCAAAAAGGAGAACAGACCCTTGAGAACAAGACCACTCTTGCTGGCGGCCGTCGCGCTGGCGCTGCTGGCCGCGGCCTGCGGCGGCGCCCCGGCCGGGACCCCGGTCCCCGGCGCGGCAGCGCCGCCCACGCGGGAGGCGGCCTCCCCGGCCCCGCCCACCCTGCCATCCCCGACCGCGCCCCCGGCGCGGAGCGATGCTCCCACACCAGGAAACGTCGCCCAACCGCAGTCCACCCTGCCGCCCGCGCCAGCTCTCCCGCCAACCGAGGCCCCTGCGGCCGAGGTGTCGCAAGAACTACACGCCACGGACCCCGGCACGGTGAACCTGGCGGCTGGCCGGCCGCAACTGGTGGAGTTCTTCGCCTTCTGGTGACCGACCTGCCGCGCTATGGCGCCCGTCGTGCACGGGCTTGAGCAGCAGTACAGCGGGCGGATCGGGTTTATCTATCTGGATATTGATGACCGGCGGACGGAGCGCTTCAAGCAGCAGTTTGGCTATGTGGTTCAGCCTGAGTATGTTTTGCTGGACGGGAATGGCAACGTGCTGCAAAAGTGGGCGGGCTTTGTGCGCGCCGAGGACTTCATCGCCGCGTTTGAGGCCGCGCTGGCCGGGCAGCCCTGAGAGCCAGGCCAGCCAGTTGACAGAGAATGGCGTGGCGCATTCATCATTCCGCATTCATCATTCCGCCTTCCGCATTCCGCGGCTCAGGCGCTCGATCAACTCGGGAAGTTCGGCCAACCCCCCGGCAGTGGCCTCCGGCAGGATGGTATCTTCGTGGGCGCGGTTGGCCGGGGTATCAGCCTGCATGGTGACCCAGATGCCCCGCATGCCGGCGTTGTGCGCACCTAGGATGTCCGCCCCCAGCGTGTCGCCGATCATCACCACTTGCGCCGGGGGCAATCCCCACGCCTGCAACGCCAGTTCAAAAATGTGCGGGTTGGGCTTGCGAACCCCCACCGCCGCCGAAACCAGGACCGGGTCAAAATAGGCCCGAATGCCGGCCTTGTCCAGCAAACGGCCCACATTAGCGTAATCGGAGGCGTTGGAAACCAGCCCCAACCGGTAGCCGCGCCGCCGCAATTCCCCGAGGGTCGAGTGCAGGTCCGGCATGGGGCGCCAGTGGGCCTCGCTCACAGCGAACATGGCCCGCAGGGCAGTCTCGATCAACCCATCCGGCGACTGCGCCACGCCGGACTCGCGCAGTACCTCGCGCAACAAATAGCCGGCGGTATACTCGATGAACTCAGTCTCGCGCCGGGCGTAGTACTCCTCCAGCCGGCACCGGTACTGAGCCAGGAATTCGCCGCCCAACGCCAACCCGGCCTCCTGCAGGGCCTGCAGCAATACCTCACTGGCCTGAGAGGACACTGCCAGCCAGGGAGCGTCGAAGCTGAGCAGCGTTGAGCCTAAATCGAAAAGAATGCCCCTGATCACTGTCCGCTGCCTCAGGCGAGAGGTCCGCCACTCGCCGGCTCAGTAGCCGCGCGCGCGGTCAAAGACGTTCAGCAACTCCGAGCCGGCCACGTAACGGCGCAGGTTCTCCACAAACAGCGCCACCGCGCGCCGGTCGTAATGGGTGGAGATGCCCGAGACGTGCGGGGTGAGCAGCACGTTGGGCGTCTTCCACAACGGATGGTCGCCTGGCAGTGGTTCCTGCGCGAACACGTCCAGCACTGCCCCGGCGATCGCGCCCTCGCGCAGCGCGGCCAGCAAAGCCGCTTCGTCCAGCACGCCGCCGCGGGCGATGTTGATCAACACCGCGCTGCGCTTCATCGCCTTAAGTTCCCCGGCCCCGATCAGGTTGCGGGTCTCGGGCGTGAGCGGGACAGCCAGCAAAACGTAGTCACACTCGGCCAGCATGGTACGCAGCGCCTGCGGCGGGTACAGGCGGCGCAGCATATCCCCGGCCGGGTCGCCCTGCCCCGCCGGCACGTAGCCTGCGTCGCGCGGGTCCATCGCGTGGCGCCTGGTGGCCAGCACCTGCATCCCAAAGGCGCGCGCCAGCCGGGCCACCTCGCGTCCGATGCTGCCGTAGCCCACAATCCCCAGCGTGGCCTCGCGCAATTCAGCCGGGCTGAGAGGCCCCCAGCGTTCGGACGGCCACTCGCCCTTCCGCTGCAATTCCAGCAGTCGCGGCAGGTGATGCCCCCAGGCGAGCATCATCATCAGCACGTATTCAGCCATCTGGGTGGCGTGCACGCCGCTCATGGTGGTGATCTGCACCCCGGTCTTGAGCAGCGGGTGCCCGAGCACGCGGTCCACGCCGGCGTAGTGATACTGCACCCATTTGAGCCTGGGCGCCGCCTCCGGCTGCGGGAGCGGACCGCCGGTGTACAGCACCTCGGTATCACCGATCACATCCGCCGGCAGTTCCGCGCCCGGTCGCAGCGGCGCCACGGTTAGTTCCAGCCGGGGGGAGACAGCCCGGATCTGATCGAGCAGAGGTTTGGGGAAGTCTTGAGTGAGAAAAACGCGCAAAGGAGGCATAGGAATTGTGCAAACCGGGCGCATGGGGATGCGCCCTCTACGGGTTGTGACCGGCAGCCCGTGGG
>CAYZNA010000149.1:0-1923 GCA_964478665.1 uncultured Anaerolineales bacterium | reverse complement strand
CCGTAGGACCGGCATCCCCATGCCGGTCTTTCTTGGCCAAACCGGGCGCATGGGGCTTATAGCGGCGCTATCCCGCCGGGGCCGGGCAGGGGCAGCGCGGCCAGCAGATGGTTGAAGAAGGGCAACAGGCTCCCACTCGAGTCCCCCGACTGGCTCAGGAAGTACAGGATCACGCCGATGATTACCACAGCGAGGAAGATCACCAGCGCCACCTTCAGCCAATCTACCGGCGCCTGCCCGCCCACCTGCCCGGTCTGGCCGTTGACCAGAAAATGGTACGCCTTCTGATTGTAGCGATACGAGGCCAGCCACAGTGGCAAGAGCGCGTGCTTGAAGGTGGTGCGCGAGACCTCGGTCTGCACCCGCAGGTCGCGGTGGGTGTCGCCGGGCACCTCCCGATCGCAGGCGCTCTCCTCCCGCTGCTCAATCACCTGCTTGCCGCGCTTCCACGCCTCCGCCAGCGGAATGCGGTAGCTCTCGGCCGCCCAGCCAGACAGATAATCGGGCTGGTAGGGGATGAGCTGTTTGGTGTCAAAGTTCGCCACCTTGTTGAACAGGCCGGAATCCAGGGTCTCCGACGCCTTAATCAAGATGTCGTCGTAATCGCCCCGGTGGCGCCCGGAGCTTGGATACCAGCGCACCTTCTGCACCTGGCGGGTCTTCTGCACCGGCTTGCCGTCCACCATCTCGGTGTAGTGCTCGGTGACGTAGTAGTAATCGCCGGATTCGGCCCGCCAGTTGGACTCGGCGTGGGCGTCAAAGGTCCAGAATGGCAGGTACACGCCGGTCATCTGCTCGGCCCCGGCGCGCCGCGAGAGGTCCTTCGGGCGGAAGAAACCCCTGCCCAGCCACTTGCGATACAGCCCGCGCGCTGCCTCCCGGTCCACCGCGAAGGGCGCCAGCGACTCCGGGCGGATCAGGTTGGGGTCCGGCTGTTGCTCCAGCACCTGGCTGGAACCGCAGAAGGGACAGGTCACCGAAGTGACGTTTGGCTCGTACTGCGTCACCGCGCCGCAAGTCTGGCATTGCACGGCCTTCATCTCACGGCCCATGCCGCGCGCCTTGCCGGCGTCGCTCAACGCCGCGATCAGGTCGCGTTCCTTGACCTGCTCCGCGCTGGCCTGGATTTCGCGGGTGGTGCCGCACTGCGGGCATTTGAGCATCCCGCTGGCCGGGTCAAACTCCATCCGCGGCGCGCCGCAATTGGCGCACTCAAACGATTCGTGGCTCTGGGTGGGGGTTGATAAATCGGACATCAGCTTCTATGATCTCCACATAGGTGAAAGGGGGTTGAGGCAGGCCGGGATTGTAGACTATTGTCCCTTTTTTGGAAAGTTGGCCCCGGCGCTTCAACCTCACCCGGGGCCCTGTGGGATAATGCGGGATACTGTGGGATATTGTGGGAACCTGCCGGCTAGCGGATCAGCAGCGCGGCCAGCATGGCAAGGGCAATCAGCCCCAGCAGGGCGGCCGCCAGGGCGCCGGCCCCGGCCCTCGCGGCAAAATACAGCGGTATCGGCGCCAGCGCCACCACCGCCAACGCCACCGATTGTTTGTGCAGCTTGCTCATGCGCCCTCCGCAATGATCGGAAAATCCCGCCCTATTATACCTACAGGGCCTGATCGTCATCTTGACACCCTGCGGCCCGGGCGTATACTGGCGAGAGTCTCCACCCGTGGCCGCCCAACGCTGAGGAATTTCCGATTGCCTGACGCCCGCCGTACCCTGCGCCGCTCCGTGCGCCTGCTGCTGATCTGCCTGCTGACTCTGGCCCCCGGCCCGATCCCCGCGTGGGCCGCCGCCCCGCCCCACCCGGTCCGCGCGTGGGACCGTGGGGCCGGGCCCGGACCGGCCGAAGGTCCCCGACAGGGGGTTTCCCCGGCGGGAGCGCTGCCCGGGGCGAGCGACAACGTCGCCTTCGT
>CAYZNA010000148.1:0-8437 GCA_964478665.1 uncultured Anaerolineales bacterium | reverse complement strand
GGGGGGGGGGGGGGGGGGGGGTGGGTGGGGGGGGGGGGGGGGGGGGGTGGGGGGGTGGGGGGGGGGGGGGTGGGGGGGGGGGGGGGGGGGGGGGGGGGAGGTGTCAGTTGGGGAGGTGTCAGGTGGGGAGGTGTCGGGTGTCAGGGGTTGGGGAGGGCGGTAGGTTCGGGGGTGGGGGTAGCATTGGGGTCGGAGGTAGGGGTAGCGTTGGGGTCGGGGGTGGGGGTGGCGGCGGCGCAGGCCTCGCGGGCGGCGGCCAGCAGGTCAGTCAGGTCGGGGTCGGCTTTCAGGCGCAGGGCAAGCTCGTATTGCTGCTCGGCGCCGCAGGCCTCCCCGGCGCGGGCCAGTTGGTCGCCATAGTTGCGGGTGGCTTGATAGTATTTCTGGAAAGTGTCCTGAAAATAGGGGGCGGCGGCGTACAGCTCGCCAAAGTAATAGGAGGCGCGCTCCCAGTTCAGGCCCCAGTAGCTGTTGGCAGCCAGATACAGCTCGGCCCACAGGCGGTAGCCGTCGGCCTCGGAATCGAGCGGGCCGATCTTCTCGGCCTGATCGAGGTCGGAAATGCCCAGTTCCAGCGCGCCGGCCTTGATCTGGTCCACGCCCCGGTTGCGCAGCGCGCGGTACATCAGCCCGTCGGCCTTGATGGCTTCGTAACCGGGATCCACGCCGCGCAGGGCGCCGATGGTCTGGATCACGCCGTCCCAATCGCCGGCCGTGGCCAGCGCCTCGGCGCGGGCGAACAACTCGCCGGCAGTGTCAGGGAGCGGGGTGGGGGTAGCGGTTGGCGTGGGCGTGGCGTTCAGGCGGCGTTCGGCTTCCGCCAGGGCCGCGGCGGCGCCGGGGTAGCCCGGGTCTATGCTAAGGATGTATTCAAAGCGCAGGCGGGCGCGCTCGTAACGCCCGGCGGCCAGGTCCTGGCGGCCCAGGTCGAACTGCTCATCGGCGGCGCGGCGGGCAGCGGCCTCGGCGTTGCGGGTGCGCTCGGACAGGCCGGCGCGATAGCCGCCGTAGGCCGACAGGCCGATCACCAGCAGCAATACAAGGGCCACCAATCCGGCGGACAGCCAGGCGGGATAGCCGGGCCGAACGGTGGGGATGGGGGCGGTGGGGGCATCCGGGGCAGAACTGAGGGACATTGGAGGCCATTATACCCAGGATTGTCGGGCTGCCGGTGGGTTTCAGCCCCCGGGGGATTCTTCTGACAATCTTTGCGCGCACACCCGCGAGCTGGCTTGACGCTCCCTCCGCGAGGTGTTATGCTTCCCACAAAAGAACTGAGCAGGTGACCGCATGCACTTGAACGGTGGTGGTTGGAACATGCGCAAGGGGCGGCGACGAGCCAACTCCTGGCGCATTTTGATTCTGGTGGCACTGATTGGCGGGGCGCTGTACATCAACCGGTTTATCGTGCCCACGGTATCGCCGGTCGGCCTGCCAACCGCGCCGCCCACGCGCAGCCCGGTATCCTACGCCGAGGAAGGCGACGCCTTCTTTGCCACCGGCAAGTTCAAGCGGGCGGTTGAGGCCTATCAACTGGCGATCTCGGCCGATCCGACCAACCTGAAGTATTATCTGGCGCTGGCGCGCATCCAGATCTTTGGCGCGGATTATGAGAAGGCGTTGGCCACCAGCGAAAGGGCGATTCTGGTCAACCCGGATAGCGCCTCCGCGCACGCCACAAAGGGCCGGGTGCTTGCCCTGATGCCCGACCGGGCCGCTGACGCCGAGGCGGAAGTATTCAAGGCGCTGCAACTGGACCCCGGCCTGGCGGAGGCTCACGCCTACTACGCCGAGATGCTCACCGATCAATTGCGCTGGAACGAGGCCGCAGAAGAGGCCCGCAAGGCGCTGGCAATTCTGCCCAATTCGCTGGAGGGGCGGCTGGCGCTGGCCTACGTGTACGAGAACACCGGCAATTACGACGAGGCCATCGCAGAATACGAGAAGGCGCGTTCCATCAACCCCAATGTGCCCGCGGTGTACATCCAGTTGGGCAACAACTACCGGGCCAAAGGCGATACCACCACCGCCATCAGTCTGTATCAGAAGGCCATCGCGCTCAACCCTGAGGACCCGGCGCCGTACAGCCTGATCGCGCAGACCTACGGCAGCGCGGGCGAGTACGGCAAGGGCAGCCAGTACGCCGAACAGGCGGTGGCGCTGGACCCATCCAACCCGCGCCTGCACGGATTGCTGGGGCGGCTGTACTACCGCAACAACGAACTGGCAAAATCGCTGCCGGAGTTCGATCTGGCTACCCGTGGCGGCCAGACGGCCGGCGGTGTCAGCGTAGTCGGTCTGGAGCCTGCGCCCGGCGTGGTGGCCGAGTATTACTACACCTACGGGCTGGCCCTGGTCAAACTTCAACGCTGCTCCGAGGCCCGCCCGCTGTTTGACCTGCTGCTGGCCACCATTACCGCCGATCAGGACGAGATCGCGGTCTTCAACGCGCAAGAAGGAATCAACCAGTGCCTCCAATTGCAGGCGGATCAGACGGCTGCCGGGACGCCCACGCCTACTCCGAAGCC
This sequence comes from uncultured Anaerolineales bacterium, assembly GCA_964478665.1. GTDB lineage: Bacteria > Chloroflexota > Anaerolineae > Anaerolineales > CAYZNA01 > CAYZNA01. The sequence goes on along the minus strand of CAYZNA010000148.1, from coordinate 5,909 downwards.
GTGAGCGCCTCACCAGCAGCCCTCACAGATCTCAAAGACCTGTGAGGGCTGCCGGTAACAAGCCTGTGAATCTCACCGGGACACGCTTTCAGCCCAAAGACCCGCCGCGCCGGTCCAATCCGTGGCGGGTACTGGCGTTTCTGCTGTTAATCGCCGGCGGCCTGTGGTTGGCCCGGCAGGTGCAACAGGGCGCGGTTGCCCGGCCCTTCGAGCCTGCGCCCACCGCCACCCGCACCTCCCACAGCTATACGAGTGAAGGTGAGCAATACTTCGCCGGTGGCAAGCTGGAAGAGGCGGTCGCCGCCTACCTCAGTGCAGTGGAGGTGGATCCCCGGAATGTTGATCTGCGGGTGGAGCTGGCGCGCATCATGGTGTATTCCAGCAGCGGGCTGACCACTGACGCCCAGCGCCGCGATCGCCTGCAGCAGGCCAGAGAGGTCATCGAGCAGACCATCAGCCTTAACCCGGATAACAGCAATGCCCACGCCGTGCATGCCCTGGCGCTCGATTGGCTGTCAGTGTTCGATGCCCAGGAGCACGACGCGCTGCTCACCCAGGCCGGGGATGCTGCCGTGCGCGCTTTGCAGATCAACCCGGCCAACCCCCTGGCGCAAGCCTTTTATGCCGAGCTGCTGGCCGACCAGCAAAAGTGGACCCAGGCGCTGGACATCGCCCGTCAGGCTGTGGCGCTGGCGCCGGACAAAATGGACGTGCATCGCACCTACGGCTACGTGCTGGAGAGCAACGGCAACTATACCCAGGCCATCGAGGAATACCAGCGCGCGCTGGCGATCAACCCCCGGTTGGGGTTTCTGTACGTTTCCATTGGCCAGAACTACCGGCGACTGAAGGACAACGACCGGGCGCTGGAGGCCTTCGCCACCGCCGCCAGCATCAACGAGAAAGACGTGCTGCCCTACCTGGCCATCGGCCGCACGTACTACCAGCTCGGCGAGTACTTCATCGCTGCGAAGAACATCGAGCACGCTCTGCGGCTGGACCCCACCAACCCGGACATCTACGGGCGATTGGGGCTGGTGTACTTTCACGGCAAGAACTACGAAGGCGCCATGATTGAACTGCGCTGCGCGGTGGCCGGTTGCAGCCACGACGACCCCACCGCCGAGCCGGATGCCAACCCCATGCCCCAGGTGCTGGTGCAGGGCCTGCCGCTTTCGGCCAGTTCGCTGGAATACTACTTCACCCTCAGCTCAGTGCTGGCGGCCCTTTCCCGCCCGGGAGAGGACTACTGCGGCGAGGCCCGTCCATTGCTGGACCAGTTAGCCGCCTTTGCCCCCACCGACCGCACCGTGATGGACATCGTTTCCGAGAACCGTAACATCTGCGCCCTGGTGGACAGCGAAATCGGCGCGACCGGGGCCGCCACCCCCTTCTCCGGCCCCTCCCTCACCCCGACCCCTGCTCCCTGATTTGGGTGTGTTTCAAACGAGTTGAGAAGTTTCGGAAATTGGGTGTGCGGGGAGTATCCCCCCGCACACCCAATTTCCGGGCTTTCTTCAACTGAGACATGCACCCCCCTGATTTCCCCCCGGAAGAAGCGGTAGCTGCTCGCTTCGTCTCACTTCCCGATTACCTGCCCCGTTAGCACTCTCGGTTAGAAATTGCTAAAACCCCTTGACTTGGGTGGGGATTTCCGGTATCATACACGCGCAAGTTAGCACTCTCCCCCGCGAGTGCTAACTTGTGACCGTGTATGCCAACCGTATTCACAGAACCATTCCAATATACAACAGGAGGCTCAAAGATGGCACTCAACTTGAAACCGCTGGGCGATCGTCTTGTGGTCGAACCGATCGAGCAAGAGGAAAAGACCGCGAGCGGGATTGTCTTGCCGGAGACTGCAAAGGAAAAGCCGCAGAAGGGCAAAGTGCTCGCCGTAGGGCCAGGCGCGCGCGACGAGGACGGCGAACGGATCGCGATGGATGTAGCGGTAGACGACACCGTGCTGTACGCCAAATATGCCGGCACCGAGATTAAGGTGGATGGCAAGAAGCTGTTGATCCTCAAGGAAAACGACATTCTGGCCATTGTGCTGGAATAGCGGCCGGCCGAACCTGAGCCAGGCATAGTCCCCGATCAAACGAAATTTAAGGAGCAACTGAAATGTCTGCGAAACAACTCGCATTTTCCGAAGACGCCCGCGCGCGGCTGAAGGCGGGTATTGACATACTGGCCAACGCTGTGGCCACCACCCTCGGCCCCAAAGGCCGCAACGTGGCGCTCGACAAGAAGTTCGGCGCCCCCACCATCACCCACGATGGCGTGACCGTGGCCAAGGAAATTGAGCTGTCCGACCCCTACGAGAACATGGGCGCTCAGCTTCTGAAAGAGGCCGCCACCAAGACCAACGACATCGCCGGCGACGGCACCACCACCTCCACCGTGCTGGCGCACGCCATGGTCACCGAGGGCCTGAAGAACCTGGCCGCCGGTTCCAACCCCATGATGCTCAAACACGGCATCGAGAATGCGACCGACGCCGTAGTCGAATCGCTGCGCAAGCTGTCGCGCAAGATTGACACCAAAGAAGAAATCGCCTCCGTGGCCACCAACTCCGCCGCCGACCCCGAGATTGGCAACCTGATTGCCGACGTGATGGACAAGGTCGGCAAGGACGGCGTGATCACTGTCGAAGAGTCCAAGTCGCTGCAGTTCGAGACCGAGTACGTGGAGGGCATGCAGTTCGACCGGGGCTACATTTCCTCGTACTTCGTAACCAGCCCCGAGACCATGGAGGCGGTGATCGAAGACGCCTACATTCTGATCCACGACAAGAAGATCTCCGCCGCCGTCGATATCGTCCCCATTCTGGAGAAGCTGGTCCAGAGGGGCACCCGCGAGCTGGTGGTGGTTGCCGAGGATGTGGACGGCGAGGCGCTGGCTACCCTGGTGCTGAACAAACTGCGCGGCATGCTGAACGTGCTGGCGGTCAAGGCCCCCGGCTTTGGCGATCGCCGCAAGGCCATGCTGCAGGACATCGCCGTGCTGACCGGCGGGCAGGTGATCACCGAGGAGCTGGGCCGCAAGCTGGAGAGCACCACCCTGCAAGACCTCGGCCGGGCCAAGAAAGTGGTCGCCACCAAGGACGATACCACCCTGGTGGGCGGCGCCGGCACCCAGAAGGCCATCGGCGGTCGCATCGAAGAAATCAAGGTCGAGATTGACAAGAGCACCAGCGACTACGACAAAGAGAAGCTGCAGGAACGGCTGGCCAAGCTGTCCGGCGGCGTGGCCGTCATCCGCGTGGGCGCCGCGACCGAGACCGAGCTGAAGGAGAAGAAGCACCGCGTGGAAGACGCGCTCTCCGCCACGCGCGCGGCGGTGGAAGAGGGCATCGTGCCCGGCGGCGAGATTTCCTACCTCAATGCCCTGCCCGCGCTGGACAAGGTGAAGATGCATGAAGGCGACGAAACCGTGGGCGTGAGCATCGTCCGCATGGCGCTGGAAGCCCCGCTGCGCCGGCTGGCGGCCAATGCCGGCGTGGATGGCGCCGTGGTGGCCGACCGCATCCGCCGCGAGGCCAAAGCGCGCAAGAACAAGAACATCGGCTACAACGTGCTGACCGGCGAATACGTGGACATGATCGAGGCCGGCGTGATTGACCCGGTGAAGGTGGTGCGCGGTGCGCTGGAGAACGCCGCCTCCATCGCGGCCATGATCCTGACCACCGAGGCGCTGATCACCGACATGCCCGAGAAGGAGAGGGCCCTCGCTGCTCCGCCCATGCCGGATTATTAATCCGACATTTGCGCCGCAGCAAGACCTTAGCGCAAAAAAGATGCGCGCGGGGTATTTACCCCGCGCGCATCTTTTTTGCACAGGTTTCTTGCGGTGGCCTCATACGGGAGTCTGCAGAAGGCTCCTGGCAGCCTGCAGCAGGCCGGCGATGCGTTCCGGGGCAACGCCCTTGTCTTGAAAGTAGCGCTCGACCAGTTGCGCCGGGGTCATGGTCTCTGGCGAGAGGTTCCCCAACCGGGCGCGCGCCTCGTACTCCACCTCTTTGGCAATGGTAACGGAGGAGGCCTCTCGCAGCGCGTGCTCGATCTCGCGCTCGCGCAGCGCGGCCTGCTGCCCGGCCTTGAGGGTGATCGCCACCCGCACAACCGCACCGGCCAGGTCGCGATTCTGTACGATGTTGAGTACATGGGCGGTGGGGTCGTCGCTGGCGCGCACGTCGGCGCGCAGGGTGACAAAAGGCCGGGCGGCTACGTCCACGTATTGCCAGCGGGTCGCGCCCCGCGCCAGCTCTACCCAGCAAAAGCCCTTCTCCTCCCGCTCCTCGCCAAAGTCAATCCGCTCCAGCGAGCCGCTGTACACCACCGCCGGATAGCTGCCCTCGTTCAGGTCTTGCCGCTTGTGGATGTGACCCAACGCCACATGGTCCCACGCCGGGTCGGCCAGCGCCGACTTGCTGACCGCCACGTCTTTGCCCAGCATCACCGTGCGCTCCGAGCCGAGTCTGGCCCCGGAGACGGTGAAATGCCCGGCCAGCACGCGCGGCATGGCGTGGGTTTCGGCCTCCCGGGCCAGGTCAGCCACAATGGAGCCGACTGCCTCACGCAGGGCCAGTTCCAACTCCTGGATGGACTTACCGGCGTGCTCTTCCCGGCTGAGCAGCCGGTTGCGCATGGGGTAGGGCATCCACGCCAGGTACACCGGTCCCCGGCGGGTGTTGACCACTTTGCCTTCCGGCGCCCGGCCCACGGTCACGTTGGGCACGTCCAGCGCTCCGAAAATGTCCACGCTGGAGGCCTTCTGGGCCATGCCCGGCAGGTCGTGGTTGCCAACCAGCAGCAATACCGGCATGGCATCCGCCAGGCGTTTGATCCGCCGGGCGAACTCGCGCTGCTGGGTGGGGTCCGGGTCGCGGCTCTTGAAGGCGTCGCCGGCGAACACGGTCAGGTCGGCTTCGTGTTCCAGGGCGTAGTCGGTGATTTCGTCCAGCCGGGCAAGGAAGTCGGCCACGCGCGACGAGACGCCGGTGGCCGGGTCCAGCTTGCCGTAGTTTTCCATCCCGACATGGATGTCGGCGAAGTGCAAGAGGCGGATGGGTTCGGGCATCAGTGTTCCGCCGGGTCCATCCACCGTTCCAGCCCCTCGGGCGGGCGATAGCCGTGCAGTAGATCCAGCAAATGCTCCGGGTCGGGACTGGTGCTGAGCAGAGCAGGATGGCCGTCGCGGATGAAGCCCTCGGCGGCGGCGTGGCGGATCAGCGCCAGCAGTGGATCGAAGTAGCCGGCCACGTTCATCAGGCCGATGGGTTTGCGGTGCTGGCCGATCTGGGCGTGAGTGATGACTTCGAACAGTTCTTCGAGGGTGCCGAAGCCGCCGGGTAGCGCGACGAAGGCATCGGCCAGCTCGGCCATTCTGGCTTTGCGGGCGTGCATCGAGTCGGTGACGATCAGCCGGGTGAGGCGATCTTCGCGCGGCTCGAAGGCGCGCATGAACGCCGGCATCACCCCGATCACCTCGCCCCCGCCCGCCAGCACTGCGCCGGAGAGGGCGCCCATCAGCCCGACGTTGCTGCCGCCGTACACCAGCCCCAATCCGCGCCGCAGCAACGCCCCTCCGAGGGCGCGGGCGGCTTCAGTGTACTCGGGCCGCGCGCCGGAGGAGGAGCCACAGAAAACGCAGATGCGGTGAAGGTCAATCATTCAGCCGGTGGGTCAAGGTCGAGCCGTCCGCGAACAAACGCCCGTACTCGACCGGCGGCGGCGAACGCTTCCTGTGCGGTGGTGGAGGTAATCCTCCTCAGCCTTTGCCACCCACGGCCCGGTATTGTTTCTCATGCAGTACCTTCCCCCGCGTGCCGATGTCCCTCAGAAAAAAGTCTCCGGCTGCGACTCGTTCGGCCAGCGTTCGGGCCGAGTAGACAATGATGTCCAGCC
>CAYZNA010000147.1:0-8462 GCA_964478665.1 uncultured Anaerolineales bacterium | reverse complement strand
ACCCCCTCTTTCCGGCTGCCCCCACCCTCGTCAACGTCCCCCCCTTCCACAACCCCGCCGGGAGTGATAATTCCGCCGGGAAGAACCTGCCCGACAGGTCCTCCGCGGGCTTTACCTCCGCCGACCCCAATCCCCTCGCCGCCACTACCACCGACGTGTTGCTGGTTTACGCTGACTACAGCAGCGAGCCACTCTACTCCATCCTGAACGCCTACCCGGACATCGGCACAATTGGCACGTGGGACGCCCGCTACAGCACTCCCACTCTGGCCGACCTGCAGCAGTACGACGTGGTCATCACCTGGAGCGATTTGCCCTATGCCGACCCCTCTGCCCTCGGCAGCGCCCTGGCAGACTTCGCGGATGCGGGCGGTGAAGTCATTCAGAGCGTATTCAACTGGTACGCACCCTACCTCAACCTGGCCGGGCGTTTTGCCAGTGACTCCTACAGCCCCCTGCTCAGCCAGAACTATGGCAACCATTACTCCTGGGCCGACCTGGGCACGTACAACGCCGCACACCCCCTCATGCAGGGCGTAACCTACGTTAGCGCCTACTATCGCGACTACGTCGCTCTCGACCCCGAGGGGGAACTGGTCGCCAGTTGGACGGACGGCGAGGAATTCGTCGCCGTGAAGGGAAACGTGGTCGCCATCAACCTGTACTCCGCCTACGCGTGGTCAGGCGACGCCGGCATCCTCTTCCATAACGCCGTCAACTTCTCCCACCGCCTCCTCTGGCTCAGCGCCGACCCCGCCTCCGGCAACCTCGCCCCCGATGGCGGCAGCCAGACCATCACCCTCACCTTCGACGCCAGCGTGCCAGAAGTGGACCAGCCCGGCAACTACCACGCCGAAGTGCAAATCTGGGGCGACGACCCCTACAGCGACACCGCCCTCACCCTGCCCGTGACCATGACCGTGAACGTCCCCGCCACCTGGGGCAAACTCACCGGCACAATTACCGGTCTCACCTTCTGCGACAGCCCCGGCCTGCCGCTGGAAAACGCCAGCGTCCACCTCGCCAGCGACACTGGCTACAGCGCCACCGTGCAAACCGACGCAAACGGCATCTACACCCGCTGGCTGGACGCCGCCAACAGCCCGCTCAGCCTCACCGTCTCCGCCAGTGGCTTCGCCCCGGTCAGCGCCTCCGGCATCACTATTTCCCCCGGCCAGACCACCACCGCCAACTTCGACCTGCGCCCGGTCGCTCCCTGCCTGAACGCCGACCCGCCCGATGTGGCCGTGACCGTGGACATGGGCGCCGTCATCACCTCTGAATTCACGCTCACCAACACCGGCGCAGGCGATACTCCCTTCCAGATTCGCGAACACGACGAAGGGCTCCAGCCCACTGCTGCCACCTCCCGCCCCGTCGCCCTCGCCAGTTACAGCGGTCCGGGCACGAACCACGCCGCCGCGTTTCCCTTCGTGCCCTCCCCCGGCCACGTCAGGTCGGGCAGCACCGTGCTCATCATTCAGGATGTCTATCCGTGGGGCTACGACTCAATCCAGCAGGTGTTGAATGCCAGCGGCATCAGTTACGACCAGGTAACCTCCTCCTCCCTGCCCACCGTCAACCTGGCCGCCTACAACCTTGTCATCGTCCCCAGCGTCCAGCCCGCCTCGTTCTACCAGACATGGAACGACAACCTGGCCCGCATCGAAGACTATGTGACCGCTGGTGGTTATCTGTGGCTGTCCGTCACCACCTTTGACAATATTTACCCCAAACCGCTCGCGCCGGGCGGGGCCGCCAGCACCAACGACTTCGATGCGTATAACCTCGTTGTGGAACCGAGCCACCCCTGGGTGGCCGGTGTGCCCGGCACGATTTACGGTAACTGGGCCAGCCACGACAGTTTCACCCAACTGGCAAGCGGGACCCTCGTAGTGGTAAGAGCGCAGTCCAGCAGCCGCCCGACACTGGTAGATTACCGACTCGGCGCCGGTCGCGTCCTCGCCAGCGGCATGACTCTGGAATTCGCCTGGGTATATGGCTGGAATGCTGCCCCCATCCTGCGCAACTCCCTGCTGGATATGCACTCCGGTGCCGGCGATGTCCCGTGGCTGAGCGAAGACCCCTCGGCGGGCACCCTCACAGCCAACGGTGGCTCGCAAATCATCACCGTCACCTTCGACGCCAGCGTGCCAGAAGTGGACCAGCCCGGCAACTACCACGCCGAAGTGCAAATCTGGGGCGACGATCCCTACAGTGCCACCGCCTTCACCCTCCCTGTAACCATGACCGTGAACGCCCCCGCCACCTGGGGCAAACTCACCGGCACAATCACGGGCTTGAGCGCCTGCGACATTCCCGGCGCTCCGTTGGCCAACGCCGCCGTTCACATCCAGAGCGAGGACGGCTACAGCGTTACTGTGACCACCGATGCCAACGGCCTGTACTCCCGCTGGCTGGACGCCGCCAACAGCCCGCTCAGCCTCACCGTCTCCGCCGACGGCTTTGTGACACAAACCGCGACCGGCGTGCCCATCGTCGGCGGGCAAACCACCACTCACAACGTTGACCTGCGCCTGAGCGCGCCCTGCCTGAGCGCGGCCCCGGAAACTGCCGCAGCCACGCTGGTCGCCGGCGAAACCGCCACTACCACCGTCACCCTGACCAACAGCGGGGCAGTCGAGGCCACCTTCCGTCTCCGCGAACAGGGCAGCGGCGCTCCGCCCCGGGCAGGGCCGTTCCAGCAGTCTGCCTTCCGCGTGCCGGAAGACCAGCAGAACGCCCCGACCACAACTGCCCTGCTCTTGCCCGGCCTGCCCTCCGCCGCGCCTCTTGCCGCCGGCGACGTCATCCAGAATTGGAACTCCGGTCTCTCTGCCGCCTGGGGCATCGCCCTGGACTATGACGACGATACGGTGTGGGTCAGCAGCCCGGCCCCCTCCTGGAGCGGCGGGAACAATACCTTCTATGAATACACTCCCTCGGGGCAACCGACCGGACGCGCTCACCCGTACACCTGGCTCAACCAGTACGGACCGGCAGACGCAGCCTACCACCCCGGCTTCGGGACACTCTGGGTCATGGACGTAGGAACCGACGACTGCATCCACGAGATACACCCGGTCACTGGCGTCACCGGCAATGTCATCTGCCCTGGCTTCGGCGTTTCCCAGCGCGGCCTGGCCTACGACCCCTCCACCGATACCTTCTACGCCGGCAGTTGGAACGACGGTATGGTGTATCACTTCGACTCCTCTGGCCAGATGTTGGACGAAGTTTTCGTGGGGCTGGCCATTGCCGGCCTGGCTTACAACCCGGATACTCAGCACCTGTTCGTGATAGTCAACAACGACCCCAACCCGGTGTACGTGCTGGACGCAGCGGACAACTACGCCATCCTCGGCCAGTTCTACGTCAGCCAGGGCTTTGGCCCTTACGCCGGAGCCGGGCTGGAGATGGACTGCGATGGCCACCTGTGGGCAGTTGACCAGACCACCGAAACCGTTTACCAGTTTGAATCCGGCGAAGCCACCTTGCTCTGTGGCGGAGACGTGCCATGGCTCAACGCAGCCCCCGAAGCCGGCACAGTGGCCCCGGACGGTGGCCAGCAGGCCCTCACCTTCACCTTCGACTCCGCCAACATGGAACCGGGGGAGTACACCGCCACAGTGAAGGTCGTCAGCAACGACGCCCTTCGCCCCATCATCACCATCCCCGTCACCATGACCGTCGTCCCGGTTCCCTACGGCCTCACCCTCGACCCACTCAGCGACGCCAAATCGGGCTACCCCGGCGCGAACGTGACCTACACCCTCACCCTGACCAACACTGGCAGCATGGCCGATACCTACGACGTGGACCTGGCCGGCAACAATTGGTCAACCGTCGTGCCCGGTGCAGTTGGTCCGCTGGAGCCCGGCGAAAGCGCAACCGTTGAGGTCGTCGTGATTATCCCTCCGGACGCCTCTGACGGCGCGACCGACACCGCCATCCTCATCTTCACCTCGCTGGGCGACCCAACCGTGTGGGCCAGTTCCACGCTCACCACCACCGCCACCTCCCTGCCCGGCCCCGGCATCTACGACGACGCTGAGGCCAGCATCGAATACACCGGCGCGTGGCAGGTTATCCCGCGCAACGGGGCCTATCACGGCAGTTATCACCTCTCCTCGGCCACCGGAGATTCGGCCCGTTTCACCTATCGCGGCGCGGGATTTACTTACGCCTTCTGCGCCGGCCCCAACAGAGGCAAGACCGCCGTGTATCTGGATGGCGTGCTGAAAGCGCTCGTGGACAATTACGCGCCGAACCCGATATGCGGTCGGGTGTACACCTTCCGCAACGTGCCCCCCGACATTCACTTGCTGGAGGTACGCGAATCCAGGCTGAAGAACCCCCTCTCCACCGGCTATCACATCTCGCTCGACGCGCTGGCAGTGTTTGCCCGCCTGGACTTTGCCGAAGAACCACTGACTATGCCGGAATAATCTCGGTCCAGGAGCCTGTCCTGATAGCCCGCGATGGCCCGGAAACCTCGCGGGGTTCCGGGTTACCAGGATAGGCTCGAAAGGCCCCGGCGGCCCGGTGAACCGCCGGGGCCTTTTCCGGTTGTGCTACAATTCCGCCATGCCCGCCCCCACCCGCTTGTCTTGCCTGGCCGACAGCCTGATGGAGGCCTGCTGGCTGGCCGGGCTGGTCGTCACCCCGCTGTTCTTTAACGTTTACTCTGTCCGCATCTTTGAACCGGACAAAACTGCCCTGCTGCGCTCACTGGCTCTGCTCATCGCCGCCGCGTGGGCGGTCAAACTGATAGAAACTTCAAACCTCAAACTACAAAACCCAAAATCCCGACCACTCGACCACCCCCCGGCACCCCCCGGCACCCTCCGGCACCCCCCGGCACCCCCCGGCACCCCCCGGCACCCCCCGGCACCTGCGTCCGGGGCAGGTGTGCGTCCGGGGCAGGTGTGCGTCCGGGGCAGGTGTGCGTCCGGGGCAGGTGTGACTACCCGACCATTCGGACTACTGAGACTTCCCCTCCTCGCCCCCGCGCTGGGCGTTCTGGCTGTCGCCCTGCTGGGAGTGGCCCTCTCGGTAAATCCGCGCGTCAGCCTGTGGGGCTCATACGCCCGCCTGCAGGGAGCGTACACCACAGCCTGTTACCTGATCGTGTTCGCGGCAGTGTACGCCAACCTCCGGCGGCAGGCCCAACTGGGGCGGCTGGTCACCACCATCATCCTCACCAGTTTCCCGGTTGCCATCTACAGCATACTTCAGCACTACGCGCTGGACCCGGTGCAGTGGGGCGGCAGCAACACGACCGAACGGGTGACCGGCACCCTGGGCAACGCCATCTTTGTGGCCGCCTATCTGATTCTGGCCTGCCTGCTCACGGTGGGAAGAGTGGTGGAAAATCTCAAACCCAGAGTCTCAAATCTCAAATCTCAAATCTCAAATCTCCGGCCGGCACTTTATCTGGCAATTCTCCTCGTTCAACTGGTCGCCATTTATTTCAGCGGTTCGCGCGGGCCGTGGCTGGGGCTGCTGGCCGGGCTGGCAGTCTTCGCTTTTGCGCTCGCCGCGCACTCTCGCCACCGCCGGCCGGCCGCCGGACTGCTGGGCCTCGCTCTTGCAACGGCAATCTTTCTGGCCGTGCTCAACCTCCCCGGCGGGCCGCTGGAACCGCTGCGCGCCCGGCCCGGCATCGGCCGGCTCGGCCGCGTTTTCGACATCCAGAGCGGAACCGGCCGCAACCGCACGTTAATCTGGGAGGGAGTGGCACGACTGGCGCTGCCCCACGCCCCACTGCGCTATCCGGACGGCAGCACCGATGCGCTCAATCCCTTGCGCCCTCTCCTCGGCTACGGCCTGGAGAGTCTTTTCGTAACTTTCGGCCCGTTCTACGCGCCGGCACTGACCCATCTGGAGGCTCGCAACACCCTGCCCGACCGCGCTCACAACGAACTGTGGGACGCGCTGGCTTTCACCGGCCTGCCCGGCCTGCTGGCGCATCTGGCACTGTGGGCGGCAGTGTTTTACCACGGCCTGCACTGGCTGGGCCTGATGGCCTCGCCGCGCCGGGTCAGGTTGTTCGCCGGGCTGCTGGCCGGGGGAGGCATGGGCGGAATCGCCGTCGCTCTGGCAGCGCGACCAGGTCTGGCGGGGCTGGCTTTTGCCGGAATCGGCCTGCCGGCCGGGCTTCTGCTGGGGCTGCTGCTGTTCGTGGCGCACGCAGCCCTTTTCCCGCAGGTCGCTCCTGCTGAGAGCCGCCGGCTACCGGTTGTCGTTCTGGCCGCGCTCTTCGCCGCACTGGTGGCCCATTTCACCGAAATCCACTTCGGCATCGCCATTGTCTCCACCCGGCTGCATTTCTGGGCGCTGGCCGGGGCACTGGCCGCCGCCGGGCGCGGGCTGCTCACGGAAACCGCAGTCGGGACCGGAGCAACGCCCCCCGTGCGGGAAAAGCGGAAGAGGAAGGCCGCCCGCACCAGCCCCCGCGCGGCAGCCAGCCCGGACTGGCGGTCAGTTGCCCTGCAGAAAGGGCTGATTCTCGGCCTGCTCCTGCTGACGCTCGGCTTCAATTTTGTCAACAATACAACCCGGATGGAAACGGCGGAAGCGGTGCTGGCTCGCGCAGTGACCCCCTCCATTCTGGGGATGGCGCTGGCGGCGTGGCTGGCGGGTTGCCTGCTGCTTGCTGCCGGATGGAGAGAAACGCTGGCGACAGGTGGAGTCTCGCTTGCGCTGGCCGCCGTCTGCTGGCCGCTGTTTGCCGTACGGGTGGCAGCGCTGGCCCGCGCCACCCCGGCCGGCCTGGACGAAATCGTGGCCCTGACCGACCGCCTGGCAGGAGTCTTCGGCCTGTTTTACGCGCTGCTGCTAGCCCTCACGCTGCTGCTGGCCCTCACCCTTGTCCGTGATTGGCCACGAACATCCTGGCATCCGGGAGGCCTGACCGGAACCGCTCTGCTGCCGGTTGCGCTGGCGCTGGGTGTGTGGAGCAACCTGCGCCCGGTGCAGGCCGACGTGGTGAGCAAGACGGCCAGTGGGTTCGAAGCCAGTAACCCGCCGGTGGCCGCTGCACTGAATCGGCACGCCGTCGAACTGGCTCCCCGCCAGGACAATTACTATCTGGACATGGGCCGGGCGTACCTGGACTCGGCGCGGGCCAGCAGCGACCCGGCGCAGCAGGACGAGTACTTCCGCCTGGCGCGGGACAGTTTGTTGACGGCGCAGGGGCTCAATCCGCTCTTTGCCAGCCACACTGCCAACCTGGCCAGGCTGTACGCCACCTGGGCAAAAACCACCCGCAAAACGGCGCTGCGCGCCGAACGAGCCGCTCAGGCGGACGAATACTATCGGGCCGCTACCGCTATCAGTCCGAACAGCCCGGCGCTGTGGAACGAGTGGGCGATTTTGAAGGACGAGGCGCTGGGCGAGGGGGAAACTGCGCTGGCCTATTTTGAGCACGCCGCCGTGCTGGACCCTCAGTACCCGGACACTTTCCGACTTCTGGGCACATACTATTCCTCGCGGGCGGCTGCGGAAGCCGATTCGCAGCGGCAGGCCGGGCTGTACGGGCAGGCCATGGCGGCCTACGAGCGAATGCTGGCGGCCTCGGGCGACATGGATTCGCGCCGGCAGGCGCATACGCTGATGGCCGAACTGCACGCTCTGCGGGGCGAGGCTGCGGCGGCCATTGCGGATTATGTGGCCGCGCTGGCGCTGGTCCCGCCGCGCAGCGAACTGTGGCGGTTGGAGCGGGCACTGGCCCTGTTGTTCATACAAACCGGAGATCCGACGCAGGCGCGGGTACACGCCCGCTATTCACGGGACACGGCGCCGGAGGAACACCGGGGGGAGGCGCAGGCACTGCTGGATAGTCTGGGGCCGCAGCCATAGAGCAGGCGGTAATCCTATGTGGGCGAACTGGAAGTTCGCTCTACCGCCCGAACACCCTCTCCGCCGTCTCGCGCAGAATCTGGCGCTTGCTGTGTTCGCTCAGGGGCAGGGCGTAGAAATCCTCGATGTTCTGCCCCAGGTCCTTCACCATCGGGCCGGGCCAATCCGAGCCAAACATGGCCTGACCGGCCACGCGCTCAATCCACGGGAAGAAGCTGAGCAGGTTCTTCGGCGGCACGCTGCAAATATCCAGAAAGACGTTCTTCGAGCGGCGCAGCAGAAACAGGGCGGTGTCCATCCAGATCGGCCGGCCGCCGTGGGCCAGAATCACTTTCAGCTCCGGGAAGTCGGCGATCACGTCGTCCACGTACAGCGGGTCGCCGTACTTGTTGCGCGCGCGCGGAAAGATCGAGGTGCCGGTGTGAAACATCACCGGCGCGCCGTACTCGATGGCTGGCATGGGGATGGCTGGCATGGGGATGCCAGCCCTGCGGTCCCGCAGGGGGCGCAGCCCGATGGCTGGCATGGGGATGGCTGGCATGGGGATGGCTGGCATGGGGATGGCTGGCATGGGGATGCCAGCCCTGCGGTCCCGCAGG
>CAYZNA010000146.1:0-8511 GCA_964478665.1 uncultured Anaerolineales bacterium | reverse complement strand
AGGAAGAAGGAAGGAGGAAGGAGGAAGGAGGAAGGAGGAAGGAGGAAGGAGGAAGGAGGTTAGAGGGCGCGGACCAGTTGGCGGAAGTGGTTTCCGCGTTCGGCAAAATCCTTGAATTCGTCGAAGCTCGTGCCACCGGGGGCCAACAAAACCACGTTGCCGGGCCGGGCGAGGCTGGCTGCGACCGCCACCGCCTCGGTCAGGGTGGCGGCACAGGAGAGGCTCTGCAGGGCGTCGGCGCCGCTGAGGGGGCCGATGGCCCGCGCGATAAGCTGCTGCGCCTCTCCAAATAGCACGATGTGTGTCACTCGCCGGCGCGCCAGGGCCGCGAACTCCTCCCACGGTAGCTTTTTGTCCCGCCCGCCGGCCAGCAGCACCAGCGGCTCATCAAAAGCGCGGATGGCGGCGACAGCCCGCTCCGGTGCGGTGGCGATGCTGTCGTTGTACCAGCGCGCGCCGTTCACCTCACGCACAAACTCCAGGCGGTGCTCCACCCCGCCGAAACCCAGGATGCCCGCCCGCAGGGCCGCCGGTGGCGCGCCGATCCCGGCGGCGATGGCGCAGGCGGCCAGCACGTTAAGCAAGTTGTGCCGTCCCCGCAGGGCGATCTCGCTGGTGGGGCAGACCGCCTGCTCCTGACCCTGCACCCGCAGCACGACCTGCTGCCCGCGCAGGAAGGCCCCCTCGCGGGCGGCGTCCTCCCCGGCCCCGGCAGAGAACCACCACAGCCGCCCGCGCGCCCGCGCCCGCAGCCCGGCGGCGCCCGGGTCGTCCCCCTCCGGCAGCACCGCCAGATCGTCCGGCCGTTGAAAGTCCAGCAGGCGGGCCTTGGCCGCGGTGTAAGCCTCCATCGTTCCGTGCCGGTCCAGATGATTCGGGGTGAGGTTCAGAACCGCCCCGACCTGCGGGCTGATGGTCATCAGCTCCAGTTGAAAAGACGAAAGTTCCATCACAACCCAATCTTCAGCCTGCATCTCGGCCACGTCGGCAATCAGCGGGTTGCCAATGTTGCCGCCCACCCAGGAGCGGCCGGGCAGCGGCGCGGCCCCCAGCATGCGCCCCACCAGGGTGGTGGTGGTGGTCTTGCCGGCTGAGCCGGTGATGCCGGCCACCCGCGCCGGGCAGGCCTGCATAAAGACCTGGGCATCATTGCTCAGCGGCAGGCCGCGCTCGCGGGCCGCCAGCACCAGCGGCAGGTCGGTGGGCACGCCGCCGGAGAGACACAGCAGGTCGGCGCCGTGCAGCAGACTTTCCGGGTGGCCGCCCAGCACGAATTCCACCTGCCCGAGGTCGCGCAGGGCAGCGATGGCCCCGGCCAGTTGCTCGGGCGGGCGCAGGTCACTGACCGTGACCCGCGCCCCGGCTCCGGCCAGGTAACGCGCCAGCGCCGTGCCCTGGCGCGCCAGGCCGAGGATCACCACGCCCAACCCGCTGAAGTCAGTCACTGCAATCCCCGGACCGCAGGGCAAGTTACCGCCTTGCCTTGCCGGCCGCCGGCTCCTCGTAGCCGATCCAGAAGTGATTGAGCATCACCGTGCGCGTCTTGCGGAGCTGCACTCCAGCCACCGAGTGTGGCCCACCGTTGAGCGCGCCCGGGTTGACGAAGCACAGGGTTGGCCGCTGGCCGTACTTGCGGGCGTAGTGCTCCGCCGCCCGGCGCACTTTCTCTTCCAGGCTGCGCCCGCCATCGTCGTCAAACCACAACATTCCGATCTCCACAAAGCCCTCCTATAGCAGCGCCAGCCCCACACCCACCATGGCCGCCAGCAGGTTGATCAACCAGAAGCGCTGGACGACCTGGGTCTCGCTCCAGCCCAGCAACTCAAAGTGGTAGTGGAGCGGGGCCATCTTGAAAATCCGTTGCCCGCCGGTCAGTTTGAAGAACAGTATCTGCGTTATTACGCTGACGGTCTCGCTGATGGGGATGATGGCAATCAGCGGCAGCAGCGCCCACTGGCCGGTCATCAGCGCCACCACCCCCAGGGTGGCCCCCAGCGCCTCCGAGCCGATGCCGCCCATGATCATCTCCGCCGGGTGCACGTTGAGCCACAGAAAGGCGAACAGCGCCCCGACGATGGTGAAGCAGAAGCGCAGGATGAAGATCTGCCCCTGCAGCAGCGCGATCACCCCGTAGGCAGCGAAGGCGGTGGCGGCGATCATGCCCGCCAGGCCGTCCATCCCGTCGGTGAAGTTGACCGCGTTGGAAGCGGCTACGATGATAAACGCCGCCAGGGGGAGATAGAGCAGTCCCAGATGAATCTCTCGCGGCACACCCGGCAAGATCATCTCCGGCGCATCCAGGTAGCGGTACAGCCCGAACGCCGCAGCCGTGCCAATGACCACTTGCAGCAGGAACTTCTGCCGGGCGGTGATCCCCAGGCCCTGCTGGGCACGCTTGCCCCGGATGCCCTCCCAGTCATCTATCGCTCCCAGCACCGCAAAACCGATCAGCACGCCCAGCGGCAGCAGGATGGAGCGTCCGATCACTGTGCGTCCGATCAGATTCACGCCGTTGAGCACCAGGGTGATGAGCACCACCGGCACCACGAACAGCAGCCCGCCCATGGTCGGCTTGCCCATTTTGGTCATGTGCCGCTCACGCAACTCGATGCGGATCTGGTCGCCGATTTCAAAGCGGCGCAGGATGCGGATGAGCGGCCCGCCCCAGATCACCGAGAGCAGGAAGGCAATGCCTCCCAGCGTGAGCGCGAAGGAGGGCTGGCTCATGCTGCCCCCTGCTCCAGCGCCGCCACAATGCGATCCATGCGCAGGCCGTGCGAACCCTTCACCAGCACGACATCGCCGGCCTGGATGTTCTGCTGCAGATAGGCCGTCACCTGCTCACTCGTGTCCAGCTCGATCACGCAACCCTCCGGCAGGCCGGCGAAGCGGGCCGCCTCGGCGATCACGCGGGCGCGCCGGCCCCGGGTGACAAGCATTTGGGCCACTTCGCCCACCCGCAGACCGACCCGCCAGTGAGCGCGCATCTCGTAGCTGCCCAGTTCCAGCATGTCGCCCAGCACGGCCACTTTGCGACCCTCCAGCTCGTGTAGCAGGTTGAGGGCCGCAATTACCGACTCCGGGGAGGCGTTGTAGCTATCGTCCAGAATCAGCGAGCCGCGCGGGCCGGTCACTGCCACCAGCCGGACCTGCGAGGTGGTAGTAGTCAGGCCGTGGATGATCTCCTCCCACGTGAGGCCCTCCACCAGCCCGACCGCCGCCGCGCGCAGCACGGTGTGGGCGGAGTGCTGCCCGAGCAGCGGAACGTGCGTATGCACGCTTTCCCGACCATAGGTCAGTCGCAGGCGGATGCCATCCAATCCCAGCCCCTCGACGTCGCTGGCCCACAGATCGCTGGCCGGATCGAGGCCGTAGGTGAACACCCGCGCCCGGGTCAGGCCGGCCATGGCGAGCACGCGTTCGTCGTCGCGGTTGAGGATGGCGGTCCCGTCCGGGGGCAAGGCCTGCACCAGCTCAGCCTTGCCCTGCACAATGGCCTCCAGCGTGCCGGCCTGCTCCAGATGCGAGACGCCGACGTTGGTGACCACGCCCACGTGCGGGCGGGCCAGGTCGCACAGAAAGGCGATCTCGCCGGGCTTGTAAAAGCCCATCTCCAGCACCAGCCGCTCGTGGGCCTCGCTGGCCTTGAGCAGGGTGAGCGGCAGGCCGATTTCGTTGTTAAGGTTTCCTTCAGTTTTTAAGGTGCGGTAGCGCGCCTCCAGCACGGAGGCGATCAGCTCTTTGGTAGTGGTCTTGCCCACGCTGCCGGTCACGCCCACCACGCGCGGGTGGATGCGCTCCCGCCAGTAGCGGGCCAGTCGTTGCAGCGCCGTCAGGGTGTCATCCACCCGCAGGCAGACCGGGATTTGCGGCAGCTCGGTCGCCCGGGAGGGGGTAACCGGCCCGCGTAGATCAAGAATGTTAAACTCGCCCTGGCCCTCCGGCTCGCGCTGGATGAGGGCCGCCGCCGCGCCCCGGCTGAAAGCCGCTTCCACAAAGTCATGCCCGTCCGCCCGCTCACCGGGCAGGGCGACGAACAGGCTGCCGGGGATGGCAAAGCGGGAGTCGATCACCACGTCGGTGATCACCTGCTGGAGGCCTCCGGCCATCTGAGTGCCGCCCAGCGCCTCAAGGACGCGCCCGAGCGTGAGCATTTGCGACCGCGCTAGTTCCCCTGCCCCGCCACCCCCCGGCACCTGCGTCCGGGGCAGGTGTGCTGCCCGCTCCGCATGGCATCCGGCGGAATTTCCAACATGACGACCAGCCGTTGCGCGAGCTGGCTGAATACCGGCGCGGCGACCACCGAGCCCCACGGAGAGGTGGTGGGCCGGTCCAGCTTGACCAGGATGAGCATCTGCGGATTGTCTGCCGGCAGCCAACCCACAAATGAAGCAATCGTGCCCTGCGGGTCGTACCCGCCAGGGATGGGGATCTGGGCGGTGCCGGTCTTGCCGGCCACGAGATAGCCCGGCACCAGCGCCGCCGAGGCCTCCAGTTCAAGCGAGCGAACCAGCAACTCGTTCACCGTGGCGGCAGTCTCCCGGCGGATGGGCCGGCCCATTACCTGCGGCTGCACGGTATGGACTTCGCTCTTCTGCACCACCGCCTTGAGCACGTGCGGCTGCATCATGGCCCCACCGTTGGCAATAGCGCCCAAGGCGGTCGCCAGTTGAAGGGGCGTGACGGCCACACCCTGCCCGAAGGAATTGGTTCCCAGATCAGAGTCGTACCAGTCCTCGTCGCCGGGGCGCTTGAGGCGGCCGGGCTGCTCGCCGGCCAGGTCCACGTTGGTCAGGCGCCCGATGCCAAAGGCGTTCATGTAGTTGTAAAACAGGTTTGGCCCCATCCATACGGCCACCTGAGACAGGCAGACGTTCAGCGAGTGTTGCAGGCACCCCAGCATGGTCTGCAGGCCCCACGCGCCGCCGTCCCAGTTGCGAATGACCAGGCCCCCGACCTCGATATAACCGACGTCCATGAACGGCGTGTCCGGCGTGACGATGCCGGCGTCTATGGCCCCGGCCATGGTGAGCGGCTTGAACACCGAGCCTGGCTCGTATTGTCCGCTGATGGCCGGGTTGGTCAGGGCCTCCTCCGGATAGTCAGCGTAGTTGTTGGGGTCATAGCCCGGCGTGGAGGCTATGGCCAGAATCTCGCCGGTGTGCGGGTTGGTAACCAGAATCAGGCCGCCGCTCGCGCCGCTGCTGCGCAGCGCGTCGGCCAGGGCGCGTTCGACCTCGGCCTGAATGTCGCGGTCCACGGTCAAATACAGGTCCACGCCGTTGGGATACTCGGGGCTGAGCCGGGCATCCAGCGGCACAATCGGGCGGAACTCGGCAGCGATCACACCGGTCAGCCAGTCATCGTAGAATCCTTCCGCCCCGTCGTAACCGGTCGGGCGGCCCTTGCTGGCGGAATTGGCCAGGAAGCCGAGGAGCGGCCGGCCCAGCGCCCCGTTGGGATAGAGGCGGGCGTACAGAGGGGTAATCAGCACCCCTTGCAGCGCCTTGCTGCCGGGTCTGTTGTCGTTCCACGCATCAACCAGATCATGCCCCCGGTCGGAGGGGACATCGCGCGAGAGCACGGCGTAGGGCAGGTCCGCGGCCAGCGCCTCGGCATAGGAGGCCAGCACAGCTTCCGGGGTGAGGGCCACGTAGGGGGCCACGTCGCGCGCCACCCACGCGCGCTGCTCCTCGGTCAGGCGGCCGAAAACGCGCGCATCCAGCCCAACTTCGTACTCCGTGTTGTTGGTGGCCAGCAGATCGCCGCCGGCATCGTAAATCTGGCCACGGGTGGTGGTGACCATGTGCCGTTCCTGCACCACCGCCTTGCCCAGACTGACGAAATACGGTCCGCCAAACTGGATGCGCACCAGTTGAAACAGGGCCAGCCCGGCGCCGAGCGCCAGAACGGCAACCACCAATCGCAGGCGAGACTTAAGCGTTGTGCTCATCGGGGCCTGCTCCCTGCCGCCTCCACCTTGACCCCGAACACGGACGCAACCAGCCATTCACCCAACGTCTCGGTAAAATCCGGGATGGGAGTGGGCGTGATCGCCGGGGCGGCCAGGGCGACCGTGGCCTCCCGGGCAAGCCGCGCTTCAGCCGGCGAGGGCGGCACGGAGTAACCGTCTACCACGAGGTAGTCTATCTCGTCCGGCCGGGCCGGGCGATAACCTATCTCGCCGGCGCGCTTGCGCAAGCGGTCCTCGGCGCGCAGTTCGGCCAGCCTGGCCCGCAGCTCGGCGTTCTGGCGAATCAGGTCGGTCTTGCGCGTCTCCAGCGCCTGCACTTCGAAGCCATCGGTGGCCGTGCGCGAGGTTTCGTTGAGGAACAGGCTGCCCAGCACCAGATAGACCGTGAGCACGGCAGCGCTGAGGGCAGCGGCCTGGAGCTGGGTGCGCCAGGGGGCTTGTTTGAAGGCTCGCGTAATGCGCTGAAAACTCATCATTGGATTTGCTCCTGTCTGTCTGCGTTGAAACGTTCAACGTTCAAACGTATGCGAGACAGGCATGCAAGTTTCAGGCCATTGTCCTCTGGTTGGTGCGCCGGAAAAGGTCAGGTCAGTCCGCGCTCCGTGATTGCGCCAGTCTTTCTGCGATGCGCAGCTTTGCGCTGCGCGCCCGCGGGTTACGGGCGATTTCTTCCGCGCCGGGGACGATGGGCTTGCGATTGACCAGCCTGGCGATGATTGCCGGCCCTGCCCCTGGCTCGCTCTCCCGGCAGGCTTGCGGCGGCTGATCGGGGTCGGACGCCGGTCCGCGCGCCCACAGCCGGAAGGTTTGCTTGACAATCCGGTCCTCCAGCGAATGGAAGGTGATCACCGCCAGCCGCCCGCCGGGCTGTAACAGGCTGATGGCCAGCGGCAGCGCCGCTGCCAGCGCCTGCAGCTCCTCGTTCACCGCGATGCGCAGGGCCTGGAAGGTGCGGGTGGCCGGGTGGATTCGCCAGCTCTGGCGACGCCCGCCGGCCGCCTCCGCTGCCAGCGCGGCAAGCTGGCCGGTGGTGGTCAGCGGCCGCGCCTGCACGATGGCCCGCGCGATGCGGCGGGAGGCGCGCTCCTCGCCGTAGCGAAAAAGCAGGTCAGCCAGTTCGCGCTCGGGCAGGCGGTTGACCAGATCGGCAGCGGTGATCGGCCCGGAGGGGTCGAAGCGCATGTCGAGCGGGCCTTCCTGCTGGAACGAGAAGCCGCGCGCCGGGTCTTCCAATTGCAGGGAGGACAACCCCAGATCGAGCAGGATGCCGTCCACCGCGCCCCACCCCAGCCGGGCGGCCTCGGTTCCCATTTCCAGGTAAGAGGCCCGGGCCAGGTGGACCCGGTCCCCGAAGGGGCGCAGCCGCTCCCCGGCCAGGGTCAAGGCCGCGGGATCGCAGTCCAGTCCCAGCAGTTGCCCATCCGGGGCGCAGGCTTGCAGCAACCCGGCGGCATGTCCGCCCAGGCCCACGGTGCCATCGAGATAACGCCCGCCCGGTCGCGGTTGCAGACCGGAGAGTATTTCGTTGTAAAGGACGGGAATGTGCGCGGGAGGCAGTGCACGCGGTGCGGCCCTTCTGTCCCCCGTTCCCCCCGGGTTCATGGTTAAGAGGCGGTCGCCAGGTTCAGGGTGGCGAAGCGCCGCGCGTTGGCGACCGGGTCGTTCACAGACAGCAACTGGTCCTGCCAGCCGGCCGGGGACCAGATTTCGGCGTAGTCCCCGGCGCCGACCACCATCACGTCGGAGTCGAGGCCGGCGAAGTCGCGCAGGAAGGCCGGCAGGTTGATGCGATTGGACCTGTCCAGCGTCACTTCCGAGGCGCCGGAGAACAGCAGGCGATTGAGGGCGCGGTTTTCGGGATCGGTATTGGTCAGCGCGCGGGCTTTCTGGACTAGCTTTTCAAACGACTCTATTGTATAAAGGATGAGGTGCCGGTCGAAGCCGCGCGTGACCACGGCGCCGCCGGCCAGTTGGTCGCGGAAGCGGGCGGGAACGGTCAGCCGCCCTTTGTCATCAATGGTGTGCGCGTACTCACCCAGAAACATTTGTTCTACTGCGTCTTTAACGGCGAAAGCCGGGGCACGAAGTAGCTACTATTGAGCACCGTTTGGACAGATCATGGCGTATCGCTAGTCCAAGGCCTTTCGGAAACCTGATCTTTTTTATTACGCGGCGACGATGCCTTCGGCCTGGGTGACGCGGAGGAGGTCTTCGGGCGTGGTGACGCCGGCCAGCACCTTGAGCTTGCCGTCTTCGAGGAGCGAGCGCATTCCGCTGGCGCGGGCGGCGGCGCGGAGCTGCGTGGCCGGGGCGCGGTTGAACGCCAGATCGCGAAGCTGCGAGTTCATCAGCAGCATTTCAAAGGCTCCTACGCGTCCGCGATAGCCGGTGTTGTGGCAGCGTTTGCAGCCGGTGCCCTTCCAGACGGTCTTGCCCGCCAATTCCTGCTCCGTGAAGCCCAGACTCTTCAGAATGCGCGGATCGGGGTTGGGGTCGGGCTGCTTGCACTCGTGGCAGATCACGCGAATGAGCCGTTG